>JARRQB010000185.1:0-3938 GCA_037382265.1 Gammaproteobacteria bacterium
GCACCGTCGCGAGCGCCCCCTCGAGCAGCGGTAATGCGTCGCGCTCGATCACGGCGTCGACCTTCGAGACCTTGGTCATTTCGAGCAGGTGGCCGACCAGGCCAAAGCCGGTGAGGTCGGTGCACGCCGTGGCGCCGAACGACTGCAGACAACCTGCGGCTTGGCGGTTGGACAACAGCATCGACCGGATCGCCGCATCGACCCAGCGCCCCTTGGCCTTGCCGCGCATCTCCGCGGCGAACAGCGTGCCGGTGCCGATCGGCTTAGTCAGCACCAAGGCGTCGCCGGGCCGCAGTCCCTGCTTGCGCCAGACCCGGTCCGGATCGATCAGGCCATTGACCGACAGACCGAACGCCAGCTCCGCACCTTCGCTCGAATGCCCCCCTGCGAGCACGGCGCCGCTGGGCTCGAGGACGCTGAGCGCTCCTGCCAACAGATCGTACAAAGTCTCCTCGACGACGCGCTCGCGGCCATAGGGCACGGTGGCGATCGCCAGTGCCGACTGCGCCTCTGCGCCCATCGCGAAAACGTCGCCCAGCGCGTGGTTCGCGGCGATCGCCCCGAAGATGTAGGCATCGTCTACGAACGCGCGAAAGTAGTCGACGCTCTGCACCATGACGCGGCTCGCCGGCACGACCAGCATCGCGCAGTCGTCGGGCGCGTCACGGCCGATCAGGACGTCCTCGCGCCGCGTCTCGGGCAGCCGTTGCATCACGCGCGACAGTACCGTCGCACCCACCTTGGCGCCGCAGCCACCGCAACGCATCGCCATCGCCGACAGCTCGCGGATCGCCTCGCGGTCGGCGACGCCGGCCGCCAGTACGGGGTTCCGAGGCGGGTCCATCGCGGGCAAGTCGCGGTACTTTCGCATGAAGCGCCGGTCGATCCGGTCCTTGATCCGCCACAGGCGCGGCGACTCGTACGACCAGCCGCCGTAGGAGGCCACCGCATAGCGATCACCGGTGCTGATCAGGCCGAGAAAGCGCTGTTGCGCCCGGTACGGACGCAGCCGGCCGCCGGTCGCCGCGGCGCGCAGATTGGCGGACAGTACCCGGCCCTGGCGCACCGCGAACACGCCGGACTTGGGCCTTGCCTCGGGCAGCGACGCGATGTCGCCGGCGGCGAACACGTTGTCGTTGGACAACGATCGCAGCGAAGCGGCCACGCGGACGAAGCCGGCGTCGTCTACGGCCAAGCCCGACTCGCGCAACCATGGCGGGGCCGAGGCGTTGGTGACCCAGATCACGGCCTCCGCCGGGACGATCTCGCCGGCAGCGGTACGCACGTGGTCTTCCGCAACGAACGCGACGGCGCTGTCGGTGCGGATGGTGACGCCGCGTTCGCCCAGAATACGGTCGAAGCGTTCGCGCACCCCCCTACTGTGGCCAGGCATGATGCTGCCGCTGCGGGTCAGCAGGTGGTAGCGCAGTTGCGACGGATCCTTGCCGGCCGTCTGCAGCTCTTGGTGCAGGCGCCATTGGGTGGACAGCGCGAGCTCGACTCCGCCGGCCCCGCCACCGACGACGACGATCCGGAAAGCGCCCGTGTGCTTTCGCACCCGCTCGACCAGTTTTTCCCACCGGCGCAGAAAGACGTCGATCGGCTTGGCCGCCAAGGCGAACGCGTCGACCCCCGGGATATCGAGCCGGTCGGGTCGTGACCCGATGTTGATGGACAACAGGTCGTAGTGAATCGGCGGTCGCCCGGACGCGTGCACCAAGCGGTTGGCGAGGTCGACCCCGTCCACCTCGGCGTGGTAAAGCCTGGCGCCGGCGAAACGCGCCAGCGGCCCCAGATCGATGTGGCATTCGTCGAAACCGTAGTGACCGGCAACCAGTCCCGGCAGCATGCCCGAGTACGGGGTGTCGATATCGCGGGTGACCAGGGTCAGTCGCAGCCCGGGGACCGGACGCATGCCGAAGCGCTTCAACACGGCCACGTGCGAGTGCCCCCCGCCGATCAGCACCAGGTCCTTTGCTACCGGCGGGTTCGTTTCCTGCATGATCAGCGGCCCAGCGCACAAGTCCGAAAGCCGGCGAACACGTCGTTGCGTTCAGGGCCGTAATAGGTCCGCCAGGTATTGCGGATCATGCGCCCGCGGGTCGCCCATGCCCCGCCGCGCAGCACCTTGGTGATGCCGAACAGCGGCTGCGAGTAATCCTGGTACATGTCGGGCACGAACCCGGGGTAAGGACCGAAGGTGTCCTGGGTCCACTCCCAGACATTGCCGATCATCTGCCGACAACCGAACGCGCTGTCGCCAGCCGCCAGGGCGCCGACGTCGATCGTCCCCATGGCGTGCCCGTCAAGGTTCGCCTGATCCGGTCGCGGCGCACTGTCGCCCCACGGAAAACGGCGCTTGGTCGGCGCCAGCGCCTCCCCGTCGGCCGTCGGCTCGCCGGCGGCGGCCACCTCCCACTCGACCTCGGTCGGCAGGCGCCGGCCGGCCCAGCGGCAGTACGCCTGGGCCTCGTGCCAACAGATGTGAATCACCGCCGCGTGCAGCGGCAGCCGGCGCCACCGGTCGAACCAACGCTCCTCCCAGCCGTCCGCACCCGGGCGCCAGTAACAGGGGTGCTCCAGACCCGACGACCGGCGCCACTGCCAGCCCGGCTCATCCCAGAAGGTCTTGTTACGATAGCCGTCGGCCTCGACGAACGCCAGGTAGTCGGCATAGCTGACGGCCGCGCGGGCGATCGCGAAGGCATCGACGTCGACTGGGTGAGCCCATTTCTCGTTGTCGAACACGAAGCCTTCGCCGTGCCCCGCACCCAGCTGGAACGTACCGCCGGGAATCGCGACGTCGTCCGCGGCGTCCAATACGGCCGCGCTCAGAGGTCGGGCCTGCCCGATTGCCGGCGCAGGGTAACCGAGCGTCTGGCGCGTATAGGTATAGGCCTCGTTGTGCATGTCGTGATGAAACACGGCGTACCGCGCGAGATAGTCACGACGGGGGTCGACACCCTGGCGCAGGGCCTCGACGACGCGGTCCTCGACCTGACCGATGTAAGCGAGGGTCTGGGGCAGATCCGGCAGCGGCAGGTCCCAGCGCTCGTCATGCGCCACGGTGATCGAGTCGTAGAGTTTGTCGACCCGCGGATTCGCCGCTCGCTGCCCGAGGTGCTGGCGCAGCACCCAGTACTCGTAGAAATAGGCGGCGTGGCCAATTTCCCACAACAGCGGGTTCACCGTCGCGAGTCTGGGACCCATCAACTGATCTGGACTGAGCCCATCGATCAGTGCCATGGTTCTGCGACGGGCGTCGCGCAGTTGCTCGACCAGGCTTTCGGGTACGGAATCGGTCACCCGATCACCCGTCGGATCCGTTGGCGCGAGCGCAAACCTCGCGGGTTTGTCCGGCGGGGAAGCGGCGGCACGGGGCGCGGGAGGTCGGATTTCCCGCCTGAAAGCAAACCGGCCGCGACTGCCGTGACATCGCAAAAGGCATTTCGGGTGTTGATTCGATTATTCGCTGAAGATCGCCGACTGCAAGGCCGGGCGAGGCCGTTGGGGCCGCCATGCACATCATCCTGATCACCCCGGCACCACCGGCGTCGCGGGCGGGAAACCGAACCACAGCGGAACGGTGGTGCGACATCCTGCGAGCGCTGGGACATCGGGTCGATGTTAGCACGGTCTATGCCGGGCAGGACGCTGATCTGATGATCGCGCTGCACGCCTGGCGCAGCGCCGATGCGATAGCGACCTTCGCGAGGCGCTTCCCGCAAAAACCCCTGATCGTCGCGATCACCGGTACCGACGCCTATCGATTCATTCGGTCCGATCCCGAGCAGACGCTTCGCTCGATTCAACTCGCCGATCGGCTGGTCGGCCTACACGACCGGATCGCGCTGGCGCTGCCGCCGGGGCACCGGGACAAGGTGACCGTGATCTACCAGTCGGCCGAACCGGTCAAGCGGCGCGACCCTTACCGGCGG
>JARRQB010000186.1:0-3916 GCA_037382265.1 Gammaproteobacteria bacterium
CCCAGGCCATCTGCGCGACGGCGTAGAGCAGCAAGCCCACCTCGCTGTCGGCGAGCCCCGCGTGGTAGTAGTGCAGCGACCAGGCGGTGAAGCGGTGGGTGAGGTTGCGTGCCATACCGGGGCGATGCGTCGGTGCCAGCGACTCGACGCGCAGCTGCTCGAGCAACTCGAACAGCAGGCGCTCGATGGGGTCGGCCGGACAATAGACCCGGTGCACGGCCGGGTCGCACAGGCTCAGGCGCAGCGCCATGCCGTCGGCGGCACCGCGATGATCGGCCAGTTCGTCGCGCGCCGGATCGGTACGCAGGTGCGGCGCGTGGAAGGCGATGCGCTGCTGACCGCGGTAGAGCGTGCGCGCCCGCAGGTGCAGGTCCGGGTCACCCGTCAACGCCCGGATCGCCGCCCCGCACAAGTCGTCGACGCGCTGCTGCGCACGCGCCTGTTCCTGCGCACTGCCCACGACCGCCTGCTCAGGCGCTCGCTGCCGTGTCGGGCCGGTGTTCGCCGATCTTCAGTTCTCGGTCGAAGCAGCGCTGGTAGTACTCGGCCACGATAGGGTACTCCGACTCGTCGCACTTGTTCAGGAAAGACAGCCGAAAGGCTTGCTCGGCGTCACCGAAGATTTCCCGGTTCTCGGCCCAGGTGATCAACGTGCGCGGCGACATCAAGGTCGAGAGATCGCCGTTCGCGAAGCCGTTGCGGGTGAGTTCGGCGAGCGACACCATGCGTTCGAGCAGCCGGTGGTCGGTGAGCTGCGGCACTCGCGCCTGGATGATCGCGATTTCCTCCTCGCGCGGCAGGTAGTTCAGGGTCGCCACGATGTTCCAGCGGTCGATCTGGGCGTGGTTCAGGGCCTGCGTGCCGTGATAGAGACCGTTCAGGTTGCCCAGACCGACGGTGTTCGACGTGGCGAAAAGGCGGAAGTACGGGTTGGGCCGAATGACCTTGTTCTGATCCAGCAGCGTGAACTTGCCGTCGCGCTCGAGGATGCGCTGGATGACGAACATGACGTCGGGCCTTCCGGCGTCGTACTCGTCGAAGATCAGCGCAACCGGCCGCTGCAGCGCCCAGGGCACGATGCCCTCGCGGAACTCGGTCACCTGCTGACCGTCGCGGATGACGATCGCGTCTCGCCCCACGAGGTCGAGGCGCGAGATGTGGCCATCGAGGTTGACGCGCACGCAGGGCCAGTTCAGCCGCGCGGCCACCTGCTCGACGTGGGTCGATTTGCCCGTGCCGTGCAAGCCCTGCACCATCACCCGCCGGTCGCGCGCGAACCCCGCCAGGATGGCGAGCGTAACGTCCGGGTTGAAACGGTAGGCATCGTCGATCTCGGGCACGTGGTCGTCGCGCGCGCTGAACGCCGGGACCTCGAGGTCGCTGTCGATGCCGAAGACCTCGCGTACCGAAACGCGGGCATCTGGCGTTGTTTGGGCGATTTCCGTCACCTGACACCTTTTCGCTGCGCTGGCTCAGCTCAAGACTTTACTAGATAATCGAGACAATTTATATCGATTTTGCCATGACGAACGTCCTCGACCTGAAACAAGCCCATGCGGATGCGCTCGCCCGCTGGCAGACGCCCTACCGCGGGTTCGCCTCGGGCGGCGACTCGCGGACCACGGAAAACGCGCTGTTGGTGCTCACCTACGGCGGCTTGGCGCATGCCGCCGCACACGACTGGCTGAATGCGGGAAGGCGCCTGATCGACAAGACCTACGTCGACATGCTCTGGCACGTCCAGCAGCTGACGCGCTGGCGTACGCGCCGGCCAGAGCAGGTCGCGGCCGACCTCGACGACTTCATACGTCGACGCATCGCGCCAAAGTGGCCGGCCCTGCCCACCGACGACGCCGGGCGCCGGGCCCTGGCCGAGGAGTGGGTGGAAGCCGCGGCCCGCGAGTGCTTCGGCTCCCGGGTCAGCGAACTCGGTGCGAGCCGGCTGCTGTTCTTCCTCTGCCCGATGGTGCCCGTGTTCAATCTGAGCCGCGGTCATTTAGCCGCACTGCGGCGCCTCGGGCACGACGTCCCGGTGACGAATTACGCCGACTACGCGCGTGCGATGCACGCCACGTACGCCGAGGTGTTGCCACGCCTGCGAGCGTTGTCGCGGCCGGTTGCGGCGTACGGCGACCCGACCCAGCGAGCCGCCATCGACGGGTTGCTCGCCACGGGCGACTGGTGGGAACGCCGGGTCTTCGACGTCAGCTTGCGCGCGCTGGTCGACGATTCATCCGAGGGCGAGCGCTGGTTCGCATGCGACGACAGCGGCGGTCTGGGCTAAGAACCGGCCCAATCGCGCGGGCCCTGCGGGCGGGTTACTTGACGATCAGCACGGGACAGGGGGCGACGACGCTGACCTTGTGCGCCACGCTGCCCATGGCGATTTCGCGCAGCCCCGTCAGGCCGCGCGTGCCACAAACGACCAGGTCCACCGGTCTGTCCTTCAGCAACTTGAGCAAGGCCTTGACTGGATCACCGTCGCCAATGGCGCGGGTCACGCGGCGCAGCCCGGCTCCGGCGGCTGCCTGCTGCGCCTCGTCGAGGATCGCATCGGCCTGTTCCAGGCCGATGCGCTGATAGACCTCGCGCGCGGATTCGATAACGCGCATGTCGTAGTCGCTGCGCAGCGCGTTCACCTCGACCGCTTGGAACAGGATCAGCTCGGCGTCGCAGCGTCGGCTGAGCTGAATGGCGATGTCGAGCGCATGCGCGGCGTGATCCGAACCGTCGAGTGCAACCAGAACCTTGTCGAACATTTTCAGGCACTCCGACTGGCGGCGTCGACGATATTCTGCACCATGTCGGGCAGCTTGAGACGCTGAATCTTGCCCGACGGCCCCTTCGGCAACTCGTCCATGATGAACACCCGCCGCGGCGACTTGAAGGACCCCAGCCGGCTCTCGGCCAGGCGTGCGAGCTCGTTCTCCGTGCAGGACAGCCCGGGCTTCAGCGCGACGCAGGCCATGACCTCCTGACCGTAACGGTTGTCCGGCACCCCGAAACCGGCCGCCTCCAGCACGGCGGGGTGTTCATAGAGAGCCTCGTCGATCTCGCGCGGGGCGATGTTCTCGCCGCCCTTGATGATGAGTTCCTTGATGCGCCCGGTGATGAAGAAGAAGCCGTCCTCGTCCTGCAGGGCGAGGTCGCCGGTGTGCAGCCAGCCGTCGGGCTCCAGCGCGGCCGCCGTCGCCTCGGGGTTCTTGTAATAGCCGCGCGTGACGTTGGGTCCGCGAATCATCAACTCGCCGGCCACCCCGGCTGGGCAGACCTCGCCCCGCTCGTCCACCACCTTGGCCTCGTTGCCCACCGCACGGCCCGGCGAGCCGTACTTGGGCGCCGCCGGCGGCATCGGGTTCGAGAGTATCTGCGCGGCGGTTTCCGTCAGGCCCATGGTCTCGACGATGGGTACGCCGAAGCGCTCCTCGAAGGCCTTGTGCATCTCCGGCGCGAGTGGCGCGGATGCCGAGCGTCCGAAGCGAAGCCCGGCCAGCCCCCCGAGCGCAGCCCGCTCGAAACCTTCGCGTTCGGCCTGTTCGAGCAGATAGGCGATGATGGTGGGCACGACGCTGAACCAGGTACAGCCGTGCTCGGCCATGACCGACCAGAAATTCGACGTGCTGAAACGCTGCGGCATGACCACGCTGCCGCCGCTGACCAGCGGGCCCATCACGGTCACCATCTGGCCGTTGATGTGGTACAGCGGCAACACGCACATCGCCCGGTCGCGCGCGGTGAGTTGATGGGCCTCGGCGGTGTTGCGACCGCCGGCGACCGCGTTGCCGTGGCTCAAGAGAACGCCCTTGGGCCGCCCCGTCGTGCCCGAGGTGTAGATCAGCACCGCGTCGGTCGTCTCGTCGACGGCTTCGAGCCCGACCGCCGCGCCGCCCTGTTCCGGCCATTCCGGCCCCTCGTC
>JARRQB010000187.1:0-3907 GCA_037382265.1 Gammaproteobacteria bacterium
CGCGGTCACGGGCTTCGAGCTGTTGCGCCACTACGATCTGTTCCGTTACCTGTTTCCTCTGACCGACGAGGCGCTGAGTCACGAGGAGCAGGGTTTTCCGATCACCTTCGTGGCCCGTGCACTGGAAAATACCGATGCGCGCCTGGCGGCCGACAAGCCCGTCACGCCTGCGTTTCTGTATGCCGCGTTGCTCTGGGAGCCGGTCCGTTTGCGGATGGAGGAACTGCAGCGGCAGGGCGTCTCTCACCTCGAAGCCGTGCAGCTTGCCGGCAACGAGGTCACCGGCGAGCAGCAGCGCTGTACCTCCGTGCCGAAGCGCTTCAGCCTGCCGATGCGGGAAATCTGGGCGTTGCAGCCACGCCTGGAACGGCGCAAGGGACGGGCTCCGAGCCGCCTGCTGGACCATCCGCGGTTTCGTGCCGCCTATGATTTTCTGGCGCTGCGCGGCGAAGCCGGCGAAACCTCCATGGAACTGGTCGACTGGTGGACGAATTTCCAGGAACTCAGTCCCGCGGAGCGTGACAAGCTGACCCAGGCCCGCGCGCCGGCCAAGCGCAGGCGGCGTCCGCGCAGGCGCAAGCCGGCGGTCCAGTCGCATGTCTGAGGTGGTCGCGGCATACATAGGCCTCGGGAGCAACCTGGATCAACCGAGCACGCAGGTACAGGTTGCCATTCGGGAGCTCGGTGAATTGCCCGGGTCGGTGCTGGAACGCGCTTCCTCATTGTACGAAAGCGCTCCGTTGGGCCCTCAGGATCAGCCGGATTTCGTCAACGCGGTGGTGCGGCTCAAAACCTCTCTCGCCCCGGAGCTGCTGCTCGACGCGTTGCAGGGGATCGAGCAGCGACACGGTCGAATCCGTGCTCAGCACTGGGGGCCGCGCAGCCTCGATCTCGACATCCTGCTGTATGGCGACCGGAGGGTGCAGACGTCGCGGCTGCGCATTCCCCATCCGCAGCTCGCCAGGCGCAATTTCGTTCTCTGTCCGTTGGCGGAAATCGCCGCCGGCCTCACCATCCCGGGTTTGGGCAGCGTGGCGGATTTGCTGGTCGACTGTCCATCGGCACGCTTGAAGCGTCTGCCGAGCGAGACTCGCGAGGCCGGATAGGGTACGGACGCAAATGGCCAGCCCGCGGTTCATCGTCGTCGAAGGTCCGATCGGTGTCGGCAAGACCAGTCTGGCGCGCAGGCTGGCGGCGACCTTCGCCAGCGATCTCCTGCTCGAAGGTGCCGCCGACAATCCGTTTCTGCAGCGCTTCTACCGCAATCGGCGTGCCGTCGCGTTGCAGACGCAGCTGTTTTTTCTCCTGCAGCGCGCACAGCAGATGCAGGAGCTGCGCCAGACCGACATGTTCGAGCCGGTGCGGGTCGCGGATTTTCTCATGGCCAAAGACCAGCTGTTTGCCCGGCTGACGCTCGACAGCGAGGAATACAAGCTTTACGACCAGGTCTATGCACATCTGGCCGTCGATGTTCCGACCCCGGACCTGGTGATCTATCTGCAGGCGCCGGTCGATGTGCTCGTCAGGCGCATCGCAAAGCGCGGGATTGCCCACGAGCGCGGCATGGAGACGGCTTATCTGAAAGCCCTGTGCGAAGCCTACGCCAAGTATTTTCACTTCTACGACGAGGCACCGCTGCTGATTGTCAACGCGGCCGAGATCAATCTGGTCGAAGGCGAGGCGGACTACGCATCCTTGCTGGAGCGTATCGGGCAGGTCAGCAGTGGGCGTCACTACTTCAATCCGTTGCCGAACGCGCTGCGGCTCGCGACGCCGGTCGACGCAGATGAGTGACGCCGAGCAGATCACCACCGCGACGCTGCTGCGCATGAAGGAGCGCGGCGAGAAGATCGCCTGCGTCACCAGCTACGACGCCAGTTTCACACGCCGCCTGGAAGCTGCTGGGGTCGAGTTGCTGTTGATCGGTGATTCGCTCGGCATGGTCATACAGGGACGCGAGTCGACCTTGCCGGTAACGGTCGACGACATGACCTATCATGCGGCCTGCGTGGCGCGCGCCGGCAGCCGGGCGCTGCGCATCGTCGACATGCCGTTCCTGAGTTATGCGACGGTCGAAGCGAGTCTGGTCAATGCGGCGCGCCTGATGCGTGAGGGCGAAGCACACATGGTCAAGCTCGAGGGCGGTGAGGTGGCGCGCGATGCGGTGCGGGCGTTGACCAGCCACGGTATTCCGGTGTGTGCCCACCTCGGGCTGACGCCGCAATCCGTGCACCAGCTGGGCGGGTACAAGGTCCAGGGACGCGACAGCGCCGCTGCCGGCCGCCTGCGGGATGATGCCGTGAAGCTCGAGCAGGCCGGTGCCTCGCTGCTGGTGCTGGAATGCATACCGGCGGCGCTCGCCGGTCAGATAAGCCGCGCCTTGCGGATACCCACTATTGGCATAGGCGCCGGTGCAGAGTGCGACGGACAGGTGCTGGTGTTGTATGACATGCTGGGCATAACCCCCGGCAAGCGACCGCGTTTCGTGCGCGACTTTCTCAAGGGCGCTGAAAGTATCGAGGCGGCGCTCAGCGCGTACGTGGCGGCCGTGAAGTCCGGCCGCTTCCCAGCCCCGGAACACAGCTATTCATGATGCAGCTCGTGTCCGAGATCGGCGACCTGTGCATGCGCATCGACGCCTGGCGCCAGGCCGGAGAGCGGATCGGCTTCGTACCCACCATGGGAAATCTGCACGCCGGCCACATGCGCCTGGTCGATGAAGCGTTCGGCAGCGCCCAGCGCGTGGTGGTCAGCGTGTTCGTCAATCCCACTCAGTTCGCTCCCGGCGAGGACTTCGCCAGCTATCCGCGTACCCCGGAGGATGATCGGCGCCAGCTTGCCGAGCGGGGCACCGATGTTTTGTTCGCGCCGGTGGTCGAGGTGATGTATCCAGGCGGCACCGGGAGCACCACACAGGTGGTGGTGCCCGAGCTCAGCGAGGGACTGTGCGGTGCCTTTCGGCCCGGACATTTCACCGGCGTCGCCACTGTGGTGGCCCGTCTGTTCAACCTGGTTCAGCCGCATGTGGCGGTGTTCGGAGAAAAGGATTTCCAGCAGTTGGCGGTGATACGGCGCATGGTGGCCGACCTCGCATTTCCAGTGGAAATTGTCGGCGTTGCAACCGTCAGGGAAGCCGACGGGTTGGCGTTGAGCTCGCGTAACCGCTATCTCGGCGCGGACGATCGGCGCCGCGCTCCGCTGCTGTACCGTACGCTGTGCAAGGTGGCACAGCGTCTGCGGGAAGGGGAAGCCGACACCGGGGAGCTGGAGGCGCGGGCCGTCGAGGATCTGCGCAAGGCGGGTTTCCAGCCGGAATATGTGGCTGTGCGGGACGCAGCGACCCTCGGGGATCCGGGTGAGCCCGGTCGCGAGCGTGTCGTGCTGGCGGCTGCGCGCCTCGGCAAGGCACGTCTGATCGACAACGTTCGCGTCTAACTCGGGCCACACGGCGGTTTGCAGCGCTCTGCGTATCTTGGGATAATGTGCCGCCTTGTCTTACGACAGGAATTTCGACGGATGGACATCACCCTGCTCAAGTCCAAGCTGCATCATGCGCGCGTCACGCACTCCGAACTCGAGTACGAGGGGTCCTGTGCCATCGACGGCGCGTTGCTGCGGGCGGCCAAGATTCGTGAATACGAGCAGATCCATATCTACAATCTTGCCAACGGCGAGCGGTTCGTTACCTACGCCATTCGCGCGGATGAAGGCTCGGGAGTCGTTTCGATCAACGGCGCAGCCGCACACAAGGCTGCTCCCGGCGATCGGATCATCATCTGCACCTACGCAGCCATGGATGAAACCGAAGCTGCGGCATTCAAGCCTACGCTCGTGTATCTGGATTCCGACACTCGGATCGTCGGGCAGCGCAACGCGATACCGGTCCAGGTCGCCTGAACCGTCACAG
>JARRQB010000188.1:0-3887 GCA_037382265.1 Gammaproteobacteria bacterium
AGGGCCTCGACGAGCCCGTCGAGCTGGCCGAGCTTGTTCCGCAACGCGTGGCGTCCCTCCTCCAGACCCTCGCGACGGCCCAGGCTTTGGCCCTCCTGGCGACCCTGCTCGTAGCCTTCGAGCCTGGCCTGTTCCTGCAGGGCCTCGAGCTGGCTGGCGGTCGGTGCGCCGCCGACCCTGCGCGTCGGCGCGCCGTCGGCCGGGCGGGCCTCGCCGACCGCCGGCGGCTCCCAAGCGCGCGGCGCTAGGTGTGCCCCACGGATAATCTTCAGTTCGCCGTCGCGTTCGGTCATCTCGCCTGCCTTCGCCAGCGGCGTCAGATAAAGTCGTCGCCGGCGCCCGCGCCGAGCGCCATCTCACCGGCGTCGGACAGGCGCCGCGCCGTGGACAGGATCTCCTTCTGCGCCGTCTCGACGTCGCTGATGCGCGCCGGCGCGGCCGCCTCCAGGTCGTCCTTGAGCATCTCGGAGGCGCGCGAGGACATGTTCTTGAACACCTTCGCCTTGAGATCCTCAGAGGCGCCGCGCAGGGCCAGCAGGAGCTGATCGGTCGAGACCTCGCGCAGCAGCGTCTGCATACCGCGGTCGTCGATGTCCGCGAGGTTTTCGAACACGAACATGTTGTCCTGGATCTTCTGCGACAGGTCCTCGTCGTGCTGCTTGATGGCTTCGATGACCTGGGTCTCCAGCGCGCCGTCGACGAAGTTGAGGATGTCTGCGGCCTTCTTCACCCCGCCGAGGGCGGTCGACTTGACGTTGGTCTGGCCGGAGAACTGCTTTTCCAGAATTTCGTCGAGTTCCTGCAGGGCCGCCGGCTGAATACCGTCGAGCGTGGCGATGCGCATGATGACTTCGGTGCGCGCCCGCTCCGGAAACTCGGCGAGCACCGCGGCGGCCTGATCGGGATCGAGGAACGACAGCACGATGGCGACGATCTGCGGGTGCTCGAGCCGAATCATCTCGGCGATGCCGCGCGGGTCCATCCACTTGAGTTGCTCGAGGCCCTTACTGTTGCGTCCGAGCAGGATCCGGTCGATGACGCCGCTCGCCTTGTCCGAGCCGAGCGCCGAGGTCAGGATGTTGCGAATGTATTCGTCCGAGCCCAGGCCAAGCGAGGTCTGTTCGCCGATGGTACCGACGAAATCCGCCATCACCTGTTCCATCATGGAGCGGGTGACATTGCTCAGGCCGGCCATGGTCGTCCCCATCTCCTGGACCTCCTTCGGCCCCATGTGCCTGAGAATCTCCGCGGCGTGTTTCTCTCCGAGCCCGAGCATCAGCAGGGCCGAGCGCTCCTTGCCGTTGAGCCGCGCGAGGGCCACGCGCGCGTCGTGGGCTTGCTGTTCGGTGTTATCCGCCATCTTCCGCCATCCAGGTCTTCACCAGCTGTGCGACGCGCTTCGGGTCGGTCTCGACCATGCCGCGCGCGGCCTCGAGCACGTTTTCGTACCCGGCCCGACCGGGCAGGCTCAAGGGCTTGCCGTCGGCGCCCAGTGCGCGGGCGGAGGCACCGTCCCCGTCCGCCGCGTCGACCTCGCCGCCGGTTCCCGCGACGGCGTCCTGCGGCGGGGCGGTCAGCCGCTTCAACGCCGGTCGCAGCACCCCGAACACCACCAACAGTACCACCACCACGCCGCCCACCTGCTTGAGCACGTCCCAAAACCAGGTCTCTTCCCACAGCGCCGGCTCCGGCAGGGGCTCGACCGGGCGCGGATCCTGGAAGCTGGAACTGATGACGCGCACGCTGTCGCCCCGGTCAGCGTCGAAACCGATCGCCTCGCGCACCAGTTCGGCGATGCGCTCGACCTCCTCGGGCGTGCGCTCGCGGCGCTCGAGCGCACCTTCGGCGCCGGGCACGAACAGATCGTCGACCACCACCGCCACCGACAGACGTCGCACGCTCGCCGGAGCCTGGCGGGTGTGACTGACCACGCGGTTGAGCTCGTAGTTGCGCGTCGCCTGCTTGGAGGTGTTGAGCGGGGCGGCTGCCGGCTCGCCGGCGGCGCCGGGCGCGCCGGCGACCTCTGGCGCGGCGGCGGCGGCCGGCGGCTGGTTGGTCAACGCGCCGGGCACCCCCTGCACCGCGGCCAGGCGGCTCGCCTCCTCGTTCACTTGTTCGCTGCGCAGCGCCGACTGGTCGGGGTTGTAAGTTTCCTCGGTCTGCTCGGTCACCGTGAAGTCGATGTCCGCCGTGACCTGCGCGCGCACGTTGTCCGCGCCCACGATAGGGGTCAACAGTTCCTCGATGCGCTGCTGAAAGTGGTCCTCGACCTTACGGGTGTACTCGAACTGGGTCGCCGACAGGCGCATTTCCCGGCTGGTGCGCTCCTCGCTGAGCAGGCGGCCCTTGTGATCCACCACGGTCACCCGACCCGGCTCCATCTCGGGCACGCTCGAGGCGACCAGGTGCACGATGGCCTCCACCTGCCCCTGCTCCAGCACGCGCCCGGCGAACAGCTTCAGGACCACCGATGCCGACGGCTCCTTGCGCTTGCGCACGAACACCGACTGCTTGGGTAGTGCCAGGTGCACGCGCACCGACTGGACGCCGGACAGGGTGCCGATGGTGCGGGCCAGTTCGCCTTCCAGGGCATGGTGATAGCGCGCGCTCTCGACCAGCTGGCTGGTGCCGAATCCGGTGTCCTGCTGCAGCACGTCGAATCCCAGCGCACCCCCGTTAGGCAACCCCTGACTGGCCAGTTGCATGCGCAGTTCCTGCAGCTTGGCGCTCGGCACCAGCAGCATGCCCGTGGTCTCGTCGACGCGGAAGTCGACGCCGCTCTGCTGCAGGGCGTCCATCACCTCGGCCGCGTCCTTGTCCGCCAGACTGCCGTACAACGGCGCATAGCTTGGGCTCTGGGACCACAGCACCACGGCCACGCCCAGCGCCACGCTGGCCGCAATCCCAACCATGACGGCCAATTGGCGCAGCAGCGGGCTTTGCCTGAGCGACTCGGCGGTCAGTTGCGCGACGGGGCCGGCGGGCGGCCGACCGGCGGAGACTTCGGTCATTTCAGCCATGGTTCACTCGCTCACATCGCCATGTTCATGACGTCTTTGTAGGCCTCGAGCAGCTTGTTGCGCACCTGCACCATCGCCTGGAACGACACCGACGCCTTCTCGGAGGCGATCATGACGCTGGCGAGGTCGACGTCGGGGTCGCCGAGTTCGAAGGCGTGTTTCATCGCCGACGACTGCTGCTGGACGTCGTTCACCGCCTTGATCGAGTTCTTCAGCAGATCACCGAAGTCGGCCTCGCCGGCGCCGGCCGGAGCGACGCCTTCGGCGCGGGCGGCCACGACGCGCATCTGCGCCAGCACCTGACTGATTTCCGGGCTACTCATGGGCTGTGTTCCCCCGTATCGGTTTTCCGACGCCTGTGCGTATCACAGGCAGCATTCGCGCCAACTTTCGCCGCCTCACGGCAGCGCCACGCCCGCCTCGCGCAGGCGCGCGATCTTGTACCTCAGGGTGCGGGGACTGATGCCCAACACCTCTGCGGCGTGTTTGCGGCTGCCGTTGCCGACCCGCAGGGCATCGACGATGCGTTGTTCCTCGACCGAGCGCAGATCTGCGCTGAGGCCGCCGCGCGCGGCGTCGGCTGCCGGCAGCGGGGCCGGCAGCGCGGACGGTGGCGTGTCCGGCAGTTCGAACTGCACGTGCTCGGGCCCGATGTCTCCGCCGTCGGCGAGGATCAGGGCACGCTGCATCAGGTTGTCCAGCTCGCGTACAGTGCCCGGCCAGCGGTGACTGAGCAGTTTGGCCTCGGCCGCCGTGGCCAGCTGGGGCTCCGGCCGGCCGGCGTCGAGGTGGCGCGCCAGCAGCCAGCGTGCCAACGGCATGATGTCGCGCGCGCGCTCACGCAGCGGCGGCAGGATCAGCGGAAAC
>JARRQB010000189.1:0-3885 GCA_037382265.1 Gammaproteobacteria bacterium
AGCAGAAAGTCGATGAACCGGTGCGCGTGCTGCGGGTGCGGCGCGTCGGCCGGGATCGCCATCACGTCCACCGCGATGATGGCACCTTCCCGCGGGATGGTCAGCGCCACCGTGACGTTGTTGCCGGCCTCCTCGGCACGGTCGCGCGCCTGCAGCACGTCGCCCGAGTAGCCATGGGCGACGCACAGGTCGCCGTTGGCCAGGTCGTTGATGTACTGCGAGGAATGAAAGTAGCGGATGTACGGCCTGACCTTGCGCAGGAGTTCGGTTGCGGCCGCGAGGTCGTCCGCTTCGGTGCTGTTCGGATCCTTGCCGAGGTAGATCAAGGCGGCGCTGATGACCTCGGTCGGGTCGTCCAGCAGACTGATGCCGCAGCCTGCCAGTTTCTCGGCATTCTGCGGGTCGAAGATCAGGGCCCAGGTATCGACCGGCGCGTCGGCGCCTAGTGCAGCGGCGACCTTGTCGACGTTGTAGCCGATGCTGGTCGTACCCCACATGTAAGGCACGACGTGGGCGTTGGCCGGGTCCACGGCGGCGAGATTGGCCATGATGACCGGGTCGAGATTGCCGTAGTTCTTCAGCGCCGACTTGTCGAGCGCCCGGTAGATGCCGGCCTTGATGTGGCGCTGGGCGAACGGGCGGGCGGTCGGGAACACCAGGTCGTAGCCGCTGCGGCCCGCCAACAGCTTGGCTTCGAGCACCTCGTTGGAATCGTACACGTCGTATACGACCTTGATGCCGGTCTCCTCCCGGAACTGCGTCAGCGCCTCCTCGGCGATGTAGTCGCTCCAGTTGTAGACGTGCAGCACCGGCTGTTCGGCGAGGGCCACGCCGCCCTGCAACACCAGCCAGGCCGCCAGCACCGAGCGCAGTTGAATCATCGTCGCAGACTCCTCACGCGGATCGTCCAGGGCGCGAGCTTAGCATTAGAAAACCCGCATTCGACAGCGGATTTTCACGACCTCAGTCGCGCTCTTCCAGCCAGGCCATCTGGATGGCCTCCAGCACCTTCTCGCCGGAATGACCGGGCTCGTCGGCGAACCCGGGCAGCGCGAGCACCCAGTTGCGCAGATCGACGAAGTTGACGTAGCGCGGGTCGGCTTCCGGGTGCGCCTGGTCGAGCTCGATGGCGATGTCCTGCACGTCGGTCCACTTCAGCTCCATGGTTCGGCTCCTTGGGTTCAGTGGTGTTCTTTGGCGTGGTTGATGGTGTACTTGGGAATCTCAACCACCAGGTCCTCGTCGCCCAGGATGGCCTGGCAGGACAGGCGCGACTCGGGCTCCAGGCCCCAGGCCTTGTCGAGCAGGTCCTCCTCGTCGTCGTCGGCATCGTTCAACGAGTCGAAGCCCTCGCGGACGATCACGTGGCAGGTGGTGCAAGCGCAGGATTTCTCGCAGGCATGCTCGATCTCGATGCCATGCGCAAGCGCAGCATCGCATAGGCTGACTCCCGGCTCGACCTCGATGACCGCGCCATCGGGGCAGATCTCCTCGTGCGGCAGAAAAATGATCTGTGGCATGGTGCTACTCGAAATCCTCCGCCCTGTGTCCGGCCATCGCCTTGCGAATGCCCGCGTTCATGCGGCGTTCGACGTAAAACTCGCAGCGTCTCTCGAGCTCGCGGACGGCGTGCCGGATGGCCTCGGCGTCGGTGCCTCCCACCGCGGCGCCGACCTGCTCCAGGGCGGCCTCGACACGGGCGCGCTCCGCGGGGTCCAGCAGTTGCTCGCCGTCGCTCGCCAGGGCGGCCCGCAGGGCCTCGATCACCCGTTCGCCCTCAACCCGCTCCTCGGCAAGTTTGCGGGCTTTGAGGTCCTCGGCGGCGTGCTCGATAGAGGCCTGCAGCATGCCCGCAATCTCCTCGTCGCTCAGACCGTAGGAAGGCTTGACGGTCACGCTTGCACGCACCCCTTGGCTCTGTTCCTCGGCCTCGACGTCCAGCAGGCCGTCGGCGTCGACGCGAAACGTCACGCGGATGCGCGCGGCCCCGGCTACCAGGGGCGGGATGCCGCGCAACTCGAAACGCGCCAGCGAACGGCAGTCGGCGACCAGATCGCGCTCGCCCTGCAGGACATGGACGGCCATCGCCGTCTGGCCGTCCTTGAAGGTGGTGAACTCCTGCGCGCGGGCGACCGGTATGGTGGTGTTACGCGGCACGATGCGCTCGACCAACCCGCCCATGGTCTCGATGCCGAGCGAAAGCGGAATGACGTCGAGCAGCAGCATCTCGTCTTCCGGCTTGTTGCCGGCCAGCACGTCGGCCTGCAGCGCCGCGCCGATGGCCACCACCTTGTCGGGGTCGATGTCGACCAGCGGCTCCGCGGCGAAGAACTCGCCTACCCGCCGACGCACGCAGGGCACGCGGGTCGACCCGCCGACCATGACGACGTCGCGGATGTCGCCGGGGCCGATGCCGGCATCGCGCAGGGTACGTCGACAGGCGCTGATGGTCTTGCGGACCAGCGGCTCGACCAATCGGTCGAAGGTCGACCGGTCCAGCCTGCCACGCCAGCGCTCCCCGCTCGGCAGCGCGACGTCGAGCTCGACATGGTCGTGGCCCGTCAAGTGCTCCTTGGCGGCACAGGCGTCGCGCAGCAATCCGCGCAGGATGTGGTGCTCCGCGTCGTCGGCGATGCCCGCCTCGGTCATCACCCAACGCGCCACGGCATGATCGAAATCGTCGCCACCGAGTGCGGAGTCGCCGCCCGTGGCCATGACCTCGAACACGCCCCGGTTCAGCCGCAGGACCGACACGTCGAAGGTACCGCCCCCGAGGTCGTAGATCACGTGTACCCCATCGGCGTCGCGATCCAGGCCGTAGGCGACGGCCGCGGCGGTCGGTTCGTTCAGCAGGCGGAACACGCGCAAACCCGCCAGCGTCGCGGCGTCCTTGGTGGCTTGGCGCTGGGCCTCGTCGAAGTAGGCCGGTACGGTGATGACCACGCCCGCGAGCTCACCGCCGAGCGTTGCCTCGGCCCGGCGCGCGAGCACGCGCAGAATGTCCGCCGAGACCTCGACCGGGCTGATGTCGCCCGCCTCGGTGCGGATCCGCGGCACCGTGCTCTCGGCCTCGACGAACTCGTAGGGCAAACGCGTGCCGAGCATCGTGACGTCGGCCACACCGCGACCGATCAGGCGCTTGGCCGAGGCGACCGTGTTCAGCGGGTCGTCGGCCGCAGCCGCCTGGGCCGCGTGACCGACTACCAGCCCCGCGCGGGTGTAGCGCACCACCGACGGCAGCAGATGCCGACCCTGCTCGTCCGGCAAGGTCTCCGCCCGACCGCTGCGCACGCTGGCCACCAGCGAGTTGGTGGTCCCCAGGTCGATGCCCGCGGCCAGCTTGCGTTCGTGCGGGGCCGGCGCCTGGCCGGGCTCGGCGATCTGCAGCAGCGCCATCAGGAATTCTCCTCCAGTTCCGCCTCCAGCGCCTCCGCCTCGGCGTAGAGCTTGTTCAGGAACTGCAGCTTGCCGACGCCTTCGCGAACCCGCTCCAGGGCTTCGGGTGTGCCTTCCTCGAAGTGCATCGCCAGCTGCCCGACCAGCGAGGAGATCATGCGCCCCACGCGCTGCAGCAAACCCTGCAACGCCGCCGCCGGATCTGCCGCCGCCCGCACCTCGGCGAGTTCCTCGCGTAGCTCCATCTGCTCCATCAGAAAGGCCGCGTCCGTCACCGTCGACTCCCGCGGGTCGGTGTCCACTCCATGCAGCGACAACAGGTAGGTGGCGCGCTGCAGCGGGTCTTTGAGAACGCCGAAGGCCTCGTTGACCCGGGTCGCCTGCTGCAGCGCGTGGGGCGCATGATCTCCTCGCTGGTCGGGCAGCTGGCGATGCACTTCGAGGAAGGCACACCCGAAGCCCTGGAGCGGGTTCGCGAAGGCGTCGGCA
>JARRQB010000190.1:0-3875 GCA_037382265.1 Gammaproteobacteria bacterium
GGCCGCGCGCGAGTCTCGACGACCTGCTGACCATCCCCGTGGCCGCGAACCCCGACTGGAGCCCCGAGGAGATCCAGCAGGAACTGGACAACAACTGCCAGGGCATCCTGGGCTACGTGGTCCGCTGGGTCGACCAAGGCGTCGGCTGCTCCAAGGTGCCGGACCTCAGCGACACCGGGCTGATGGAGGACCGCGCCACCCTGCGGATCTCCAGCCAGCACATCGCCAACTGGCTGTATCACGGCATCGTCACCGAGGAACAGGTGCTGGACACGCTCGAACGCATGGCCGAGGTGGTCGATCGCCAGAACACCAGCGACGTCAATTACCTGGCCATGGCGCCGGCGTACGACGGCGTCGCCTTCCAGGCCGCCAAGGACCTGATCTTCAACGGCCGCGAGGTGTCGAACGGCTATACCGAGCCGACACTGCACGCCAAACGCAAGGAGTTGAAGGCGGCGCTGCGCGGCGCCTGAGCGCGCGGCGGACTCAGCCGCCCTCGCTCTCGGCAGGCGCCGCTTCGGCGGACGCCGGGGCGGGGTTCGACTGGCTGAGCTTGACCAGACCCTCCGCCTGCAAGACCTTGACCTTGTCCTCGCCGTGCAGCATCGGACCGTCCTTGCCCTTGACGGCGTAGCGGCCGTCATTGCGGGCGTAAATGGTGTACTCGGATGTACGCTTCTTGACCTTCATTGGTTTTCCTTCCACCTGGTTAAGATGGCTCGGCGGGCCGCAAAGCCGTGCGAACGGGTCATCTCGGCGTAACGAACACCCGCATGATCGCGGCCGCCGCCTCGCCGTCGCCGACGATGGCCACGGTCCACTTCGGGACGGCCTGCACGGCCCAGATCACGAAGACCACGAAGATGATCCGCTTGCCGCGCGACAACCCCCGGTACCAGTCGACAAAGCCCGCCCACAACCCCCGCGGCGGCCGCCGTTTCATCACCGTACTCACCTTCACCCCTTCCGCGTCTTGTGTCGAATCGTGGCGGATGTCGGGAATTTACCAGCAACCCAGCCGGCGTCCTGCTAGGAGAAACCCTGATGCCAGCCGGTTATTCGAGCGCCTTTTCGTGGGCGTCGCCGGTGCGGATCCGAACCACGTCGTGCAATGGCTGCACGAAGATTAGTTCGCCGACGCGGACGCCGAGGCCGTCGGCGATGATGTCCAGCACGCGCGCCAGCGGGGCATCGCCCAGGGCCACCTCCACCTGCAGCTTGGGCACCGCGGCAACGGTGGCCACGGCTCCCCGATAGCTGTACTGATGGCCTTCCTCGGGCCCAAAGCGCTTCACTTCGGTTACGGTCAGGCCCGACACGCCGACGCCAAGCAGAGCGTCGCGCAAGGCGTCCAGTTGATGCGGTTTGATGATGGCCACGGCACTCTTCACGGTGCGCCCTCCTCCCTCGCCCTGGTTTCCGGTCGCGCGCGGATCCCCCGCGCGGCTTCCGGTGTCAGAGCATGTGGCGTGCCAGACCGGCAAATGCGGCCGTTGCGCGGCAAAGTCGCCGCTAACGAACCCGGAATCAGTGCAGATCGGCCGGAACGACGTCACGCCCGCACCATGGCGGTGCAACAAGGCAGGGTCAGTCGACCAGATAGTACTCGACCGTCGAGACCACCCGTACCCGCTTGATATGGGGAGTGTTGTTGTCGCGATCCTGAATGCTGAACAGGCCCTGGCGAGCCGTGCGGATCTTCCCCAGGCGGCTGGCCGAGTCCTGGGCGAACTTGGCGGCGACCTCGCGGGCGTTGCGCGTGGCCTCCTCGATCATGGCCGGCTTGATGTCGTTCAGCGCCGTGTACAGGAACTCGGTGCGCGCCCCATAGTCCTGACCGGCAATGGCGATGCCCTGCTTGCCGAGGTCGGTCAACCGCCGCATGGCCTGGCGCACGCGGTCGATGTCGCCGGTGTAGACGGTGACGGTGACGTGGCCGGCGTAGCGCAGGTCTTGCGCGGCTGGATTGCCGTAGCCCTGCGCGCGCCGGTCGACAATCGACGGTGCCGACAGGGTAATCGCCGCAGGCGCGAAACCCGCCGCCTGCAGGAAATCGACCACCTGTTCAGCCTGGCGCTCGAGTTGCGCGTACAGGGCCTCGAGCTCGTCGTTCGCCGTGCTGAAGCGGATGGGCCAGACCGCGGTGTCCGCGGCCACCTCGCGTTCGGCCAGCCCCTTGACCGTCACCGTCCGGTCCAGCGCCTTGAAGCGCAGCAGACCGTCGGCCAGCAGATAGCCGAGGGCCGCCAGGCCAAGGGCCAGCAGCACGCCGAGCACCATGGCGCCGGCCGGCCCCTGGGCGTTGCGTTCGCGCATCCCGGCCTCCTCAACGCACGCGGGCCGCGCCGCCGCCGCGCGGGTCGCTCGCGGCGGTCAGTTCGCCCGTTTCACGGTTCCAGTAGACCGCCTGCATGTTACCCCAGGGTCGCGGTCGTTCGAGCATCTCGTGGCCCTTGCGGCGCAGCGCGGCGACGGTGGCGGCGTCCAAGGCGCCCGGCTCGTAATCCACCCGGTCGGGCAGGTACTGGTGATGGAAGCGCGACCGCGCCACCCAGCTCTCCGGCCCGTTGCCGGCGACGAGATCGAGGACGCCCAGCAACACCATGGTGATGATGCGCGAGCCGCCCGGCGTGCCCAGCACCGCCACCCCGCCGGGCGCTTCGACGAAGGTGGGGCTCATGCTGGAGAGCGGGCGCTTGCCGGGCGCGATGGCGTTGGCCTTGCCGCCCACCAGGCCGTAGACGTTAGGCACCCCAGGTTTGATCGAGAAATCGTCCATCTCGTCGTTCAACAGGATTCCCGTTCCCGTCGGCATGTAGCCCGAGCCGAACGGGTAGTTCACGCTCAGTGTCGCGGCGACCCGGTTGCCCTGGCGGTCGATGATGGAAAAGTGCGTCGTGTCCCGGCCTTTCGGCTCGGGCGCCGGCTCGAGCCGGGCGCTGGGCGTGGCGCGCTCCAGATCGATGTCCGAGCCCAGGCCGAGGGCGTATTCGGGGTTGGTCAGACGACGCACCGGAACGGCGAAGAAATCCGGGTCGCCCAGGTAGCGCGCGCGGTCGCGGTAGGCGCGACGCATCGTCTCGACGATGTAGTGCAGCCGATCGGCGGGCGCCAGGGTCTCGAGCCGATAGCCGGAGAGCATGTTCAGCATCTGCGCCAGGGCGACGCCGCCGGAAGACGGCGGCGCGGCGCCGACCACCCGGTAGCCGCCGTAGTGGGCGTAGACGGGTGCGCGTTCGACCACGCGATAAGCCGCGAGGTCATCCAGGGTCCAGATACCACCGGCGCCACGGACGCCCTCCACCAGGCGCCGCGCGACCTCGCCTCGGTAGAAGCCCGCCGCGCCGCGGCGGGCGATCCGGGTCAGGGTGTCGGCGAGTGCCGGCTGGCGGACGACGTACCCGACGGGCGGGACCTCGCCGTCGGCCAGGAAAACCTCGGCCGCGGCGCCTCCCGCCCGCAGCGCCGCCAGGCGGAAGCCGGCCATGCGCCGGTACTGGTCGTCTACCGCAAAACCCTCACGCGCGAGCCGGATCGCCGGTGCGAGGCTGCGCGCCAACGGGAGCTCGCCATACTGCTCGGCGATGTGGGCGAGCGCGGCAGGCTGGCCGGGGATGGCCGCGGCCAGAGCCCCGTCGACCGAGGCTCCCGAAACAGGCTCGCCCGCGGCGTCCAGGTACATGTCCCGGGTAGCGGCAAGGGGCGCTCGCTCCCGCCCGTCGACCATCACCTGCCGGCCGTCGCGCGCCCGGTGCAGCAGCCAGAAGCCGCCGCCCCCCATGCCCGAACCATAGGGTTCGACGACCGCCAGTGCCGCCGACACCGCGACCGCGGCATCGAAGGCGTTGCCGCCGGCATCGAGGAGTTCGAAG
>JARRQB010000191.1:0-3873 GCA_037382265.1 Gammaproteobacteria bacterium
CGGAAAAGGACCCGCTGCGACCCGCACTGGCGGTGCGTATCCTGCCCGCCGACAGCCGCGTCAGGGTACACCAGTACGGGATGGCCCACGGGCCGGAGTGGGCCGAACGCGCCGAGATCGAGATGCGCACCAACGCCCGCTACCACTGGCACGGCGAGTTGGCCAGACCCCAGATCCGCAAGGTCTACCGACGGACCAACCTGCTGGTGCTGCCGTCGCTCATGGAGGGCGGCGCCAACGTGATCTCCGAGGCGGTCGCAGCCGGAGTGCCGGTCGTCGCATCGGACATCCCCGGCTCGATGGGGCTGCTCGGCGACGGCTATCCAGGCTACTACCCGACCGGCGACGAACAGGCGCTCGCCGACCTGCTGCAGCGCACCGCTTCGGACCCGGCCTTTTACGAGGCACTGACCGACTGGTGCCGGTCTCTGCAACCCCGTTTCTCCCCGGCGGCGGAACGCGCCGCGTGGGCGCGGTTGATCGAGCAGGTCGATGCGGCGTGAACCGAAACGCCGATGCCGTGGCATCGAGTAACCCGGTGATTCGCGCTTTGACGCCGATCGGTCGGGGCGCGGCCGGAGACCGGTACCCGGAGCTATTCGGGGGCGGAGGCTGTTCCCCGTCTGTGGACGCCCAACCCGAGCAACGCCGGCTCAGCCAACCTGCAGCCAACGCAGATCCACGGTGTACCCGGAGCACGCTGCCGGGGGCGCTTCAGGTAATGGCGCCGCGGGGCGTGTCTCGAGGGGGGTCACTTCCCAGCGCTCGCTGCGACGACGCGCGGCTTCATCGAGATCCTCCGGCAACCCGTCGTAGGCGTTTCCGCCCGGTCGCCAGGCGTGCAGGACGGCCCGCACGCCTTGTCCGGAGCGGAGCGACCGCAAGCTCAATTCCACCGGGCCCAGCGGGGCGATGCCAGGATGCAGCCCGCGCCCAGGCGAAAACTCTCGGTAACGCAAGCCGGCAACGGCCAGGGACCCTTCGGACCCCGGCACCCAGCGCAGGGGAAGCCGGCAGCCTGCGACACCCAGTTCGAAGTCCTCGAGAGCGAGCCCGGCGCCGGCGACCGCACGGAGTACGACCTGTAATCGACTTGTGCTGGAATCGACCGCACGGGAACCGCCGGCCTCCTGGGACGCCACGTCGCCCACCAGCGGCCAGAATTCCACGGCGCGCTCCACCACGAGTTCCACCTCACCCAGCCTGACGGTCCACACCGGCCAGTGCACATCCTCAAGCAGTTCCCGGCTCAACGTTTCCCCTAGGCCGAGATCGACGCCCGCCAGGTCGTCGAGGACAGCGCGAAGGTCCTGTCTGAGAAAAAGCGGCAGTGCGAATCGATCGCGCAGGTCCCGGCCCCAACGGATCAATCCCGGTGCGGGGTCATGTTCCATCAGCATGGCCGTCAGGGCGCGCAGCAGCGCTGCGATGGCGCCGGCGCGGCGCGGGGTTCGCGGCATACGAAAGGCGCGAAACTCCACCAGCCCGAGGCAACCTCGCTCGGGCAGGTACGGGTTCCAGAGTTTTTCGATGTTGAGTTCGCTGCGGTGCGCGTTACCCGCCGGGTCCGCCAGAAATGGCGCCAACGTCTCCCAGAGCGCCTGCGGTTCGGGTGCTGGTGTCCGCGCCAGACTTGCCAGGGCCAGTTCGAGTTCCTCGAGCCGTTCGGGCGCACTCTCGTCGGCGCGCGGCGACTGGCTGGCGCTACCCACGTAGTCGGTCGCGAACCAGTAGGAAAGCGAGGGGTGATGATTGAGATAACGCACCCACCGGGGCAGCAGGGCCGGAGCACGAAAGAACGGGCTGGCCAGTGCCGTCGGCCCTCCGAGGGTGAATTGCCCGCCGCCGCCGGAGTCGGACACGACGCCGGTGTACTGCAGCCGGTAGGGGGACAAACCGACTCGTTCGGCCAGTGCATACAGCTCGACCATCCGAGCGGTAAAACTGGCCGTGTCCGCCTGGGGCGCGAGGTTGACCTCGACCACCGCGGGGTCCGGAGTTACCGTGGTCCAGACGACGGAATCGTCGACCGGCGGTGGAAACCCCCGGATCACCAGCGCGGGCAGGCCGGCTTCGCTTGCAGCAACGCCGACGAGCGCCAGGCAGTCCAGAAACTCGCCGACCGCCCCGAACACCGGCAGTTCCAGGCTGGCGAACTGGCCGGTACCCGCCTCGCCCTCGGCCCTCAACGTCAGCAGACCGTAGCCCTCGGCGGCCAGCTCGTCGTTAAGTCCCGATCGGGGGATCGGCGCGACGTGTGCGGCCGGGCGGCGCAGGCGCGGGTCGGACGCGGGCTCTGGAACCACGTGCCGGCCGTCTGTACGAACCAGCAAGCGCAGGCTGTCGTCCTCGGCGACCGCGAAGCCGCAGACGGACCAACCCGCCGAGCCGCAAGCCGCTTCGAGCAGCCGCCAACAGCGTTCGAGTTGGTCCGGTCGCAGCGGGGCAACCGGAAGGTCGTGATCGAGCGGATCGGGCGGGCCAGACCACACGGGACGGCCGTCACGGCGGCCGTAACGCCCCAGCGACCAGCGCGGACGGGGCTCCCCGGCGTATTGTCGGCCGAGACTTCGGAGCACCACGCTGCCCGGCTGTTGGGAGCGCAGCTCGCGGGTCAGTGCCGCCGCGCGTTCCAGCTTTTCCTCCCCCAGGGCCTCGAACAGCCATTGCGGCGACTCAGACCTACGGCAAGTGAATGTGGGCTCGGCGCCTATCCAAACCGGGATGCCGACCCGTGCCACCGCTGCATCGTGGTCGGCAATGTCCTGCCAGAAGCCCTCGTCCGGCTCAAGGCGTTCGAATTCCGTGCCTTCGCTGCTCATGTCGGCGGCGCTATCGACGACAGTACGTGCGCCACGAGTTTTCGCTACCATTAGGCGCCTCGGCAACGAGCCGTCGGCCGCTGCGGCGCCTTTCGGCGAGCATCCCATGAAGCGCATCCAGATCATTCATTCGACCGTCTACCGTTACGCTGAACCCGTGCGGTTTCTCCGGCACAAGCTCTACCTTCGTCCGCGCGAGGGCCATGACATTCGCATCGAGTCGTCGGCCTTGACGATTTCCCCGTCTTACGCCATCGACTGGTACCGCGATGTCTACGGCAATTCCGTCGCCGCAGTCGAGTTCACGGAGCCGGGCGATCAGCTCGAGATCGTGAGCACAGTGATAGTAGAGCACTACGAACCGGTGACGGTAACTTTAGGGCCGTCAGCGCCCGCCCGACAGTTTCCGCTGGCCTACGACGCCGTCGAGCAGATCGATCTGGTGCCCTACCAGACGCCGGTGTTTCCTGAAGACGGGGAACGCCTGGCGGCCTGGACCGACGATCTGTGGCTGCCTGGCCCGAAGCCCGATACGCCTACCCTGCTCGCGACTCTGGCCGAACGTATCGTCGGTTCCCTCGAGTACGTGGTGCGCAACGAACCCGGCGTGCAATCGCCTGCGACCACCTTGGATCGCGGCAAGGGTTCGTGCCGGGATCTCGCGACGCTGTTTATCGAGTGCTGCCGACAGCGCGGCGTCGCGGCACGGTTCGTGAGCGGTTACCTGGTCTCCGCCGCGGCGGTGGCCGACGTGGCGACGACCCACGCCTGGGCGGAGGTCTATCTGCCGCTTGCCGGATGGCGCGGCGTCGACGCCACGAGCGGCCAGCTCGTCGGCGGCCAGCACATCGCCGTCGCCGTGCATCGCCACCCCGAGGCGGTGCCGCCGGTATCGGGGTCTTTCGTCGGTTCCGCAGCGACCAAGCCCAAGTTGCGGGTGGCCGTGGAGGTGACCCAGCTCTGAGGACTCGGCACGCCCGCCCGAAAACGGGCCCCCGGTCGCCACGCTGGCCGTCTACCCGGCGGTCCGGCGCGCGTTCGGTTTTCCCGC
>JARRQB010000192.1:0-6641 GCA_037382265.1 Gammaproteobacteria bacterium
CGACGCCTGAGACGATCAACCCGAACAAGGCCGGGTTGATTCCCGACCAGCCGTCGGCTTAGGTTCTGGCCGTCGTTCACACGCCTACCGGGCGTGGAGGTGTCGTCATGTCGATTGCCGAACAGATGGAGAACAAGCTCCAGGCGGGCTTCTCGCCGCTGCACCTGGAAGTCGTCAACGAAAGCCACATGCACAACGTCCCCGCGGGCTCGGAATCGCACTTCAAGGTGACCGTGGTGACCGAGGCGTTCGCCGGGCAACCCCTGATCAAGCGCCACCGGGCGGTCAACGCCGCGCTGGCGCACGAGCTGGCCGGCGGCGTGCACGCGCTCGCGCTGCACACCATGACACCCGAGGAGTGGTTCGCCAAGGGCGGAACGGCACCCGAGTCGCCACCCTGCATGGGCGGCTCCAAGGGTTGAGCGGTCGGTCATGGGCGTCATCCGCTGGCTGCTGCGCTGGCTGATCCTGACCTGGGACCGGCTGACCCACCCGCATCCGCCACGACGCTCCGCCGAGGCGCAGGCCGAACTCGACCGCCGCACCCGCGCCTTGGCCGTTTACCAGTACGAAGCCTGCCCGTTCTGCGTCAAGACGCGCCGCGCCATCACCCGACTCGGCCTCAACATCGAGTACCGGGATGCCCGCAAGCATCCGGCCTACCGCGAGGAGCTGGTGAAGCAAGGCGGCAAGGAACAAGTGCCCTGCCTGCGCATAGCGCACGACGCCGCGCCCCCGACCTGGCTGTACGAGTCGGAGGACATCATCCGCTACCTGCGCCAGCGCTTCGGCGACAGCGCCTGACGGTACGGAGGCATCGCCTGCCCATGTCGATCACATCCCCACGTGTTTACTGCCTGCTGCTGGGTATACTGCTCGCCGCATTGTTGCCCGGTCCCGGCCTCGCGCGCCCGCTGGCCGACGTTCACATGCACTGGAAGTGGAGCCAGAAGGAGGTCACCTCGACCGCCGAGGCAATCGCGGCGCTGCGTCGTCAGGACATCGCGTTGGCGGTGGTGACCGGCACGCCGCCGGAGCTTGCGCTGGAACTCGCCGAGGCGGCGCCCGACCTCGTGCGGCCGATCGTCGGCATCTACCGCTACACCGGCCACTGGTCGCGCTGGCACCGCGACCCCGAGGTGCTCGTGCGGACCCGCGAACTGTTGGCGACGGGCCGCTTCCACGGCATCGGCGAGGTGCACCTGATCGGCGGGTTCGTCAGCGCCTGGAACACCCCGGTGATCGACGGCCTGTTCCGCCTGGGTGCGGAGTTCGACGTCCCCGTCCTGGTCCACACCGAGTTCTCGCGCCCCCGCTACCTGCTGGAACTGTGCCAGGCCCACCCGGAGACCCGGCTGCTGTGGGCCCACGCCGGCGCGATCCTGCCGCCGCACGAGGTCGCGCGGGTACTTGCCGACTGCCCCAACGTGTGGGTCGAGTTCTCGGCGCGCGACCCCTGGCGCTACGTGGCCTCGCCCATCGCCGACGAGCAGGGGCGGTTGCTGCCGGCCTGGCGCGACCTGGTCCTGGCCCAGCCCGACCGGTTCATGATCGGTTCCGACCCGGTGTGGCCGGTTGAGCAGCTGGACGGCTGGGATCAGCCCGACACCGGCTGGCAGGAACTCGGTCGCTTCCTCGACTTCCACCGCAGCTGGCTGGCGGACCTGCCGGCCGCGGTTGCCGAGCAGATCCGCCTGACCAACGCCCTGGCACTGTTCCGTGTCGCCGGGCGCTGACTTGCGACGGTGCCCGACGGGCACCACGTATCGACCTCGGCGATGCCCCCGCGGAGCAGGAGTAGCTGGCCATGCGACACTTTGACACCGACCTGGTCGCGCCTCAGCAGGAGGCGCTGGAACGGCACCCGATCTATGGCGCCTTGCGTTCGCTCGACGACCTGCGCCTGTTCATGGCCCACCACGTCTATTCCGTGTGGGATTTCATGTCGCTGATCAAACAGCTGCAGGACACCGTCGCGCCCACGCGGGTGCCCTGGACACCGGTCGGCGACCCGGAGGCGCGCTACTTCATCAACCAGTTGTGCCTGGAGGAGGAATCCGACGAGATTCGCCTGCCGGACGGCACGGTGCGACACGCCAGCCACTTCGAGTCGTACTGCGAGGCCATGGCCGAGATCGGCGCCGACGCACAGGCTGCGCGCGACTTCGTCGCGGCGGTGGAACGGCGCGGCCTGGACGCCGCCCTGGCGGACCCCGCGGTGCCCGAGCCCTCGCGGCGCTTTACCCGCACGACGTTCGAACTGATTCGCAGCGGCCGGCCGCACGCCGTCGCCGCGGCCCTGGCACTGGGCCGGGAGCGAATCATCCCGAGTATGTTCCGCCGCTTCCTGGCCGACATGGCGATCAGCGCGGAAGACGCGCCCGCCTTTCACTTCTACCTGAATCGCCACATCCACCTGGACGAGGATTTCCACGGCCCGCTGTCGATCCGGCTGGTCGACGCCTTGTGCGGCGGCGACGAGACCCGCCTGCGCGAGGCCGAACACGCCGCCCGGGCTGCGCTCGACGCGCGGGCCGGCTTCTGGGATGGAGTGTTGAATGCCGTCGAGGCACGCCGTCCGGCGGCCTGACGGGAACCCTCCGGGTCGGGTAGAATCCGCAAGGATGAGCCAGCGACCCACTATTCCTCGCGGTGACCCCAACTACCGCTACCCCGGGATCGAGGACGACCTGTACGGCGGCATGACCGATATCGGCGCCATCATCAAGGACGCCTGGGTGCTCGGCGTGCTGAACGACGACGAAACCTGCCAGGGCTGGACCATCGGTCAACTCCAGGCCCTCTACGACCGCGTCTACGCGGCGTGGGAACCCTACCAGCACATGGCTTCCCTGCTGCCGCCCGAGATGAAGGAAAAATACCTCCGCATCTACTCGGAGTCGACGCAGCGCGCCCGTGAACTCGGCTGGGTCCCGCCTATGGAGAGCAGCGATTGAGCGGGACCCGCCCGACGCGTTGCATGCCGACCCCGACCGACAATTACGACCGACCGGAGTGACCCCGAGCATGACCGAGCCCCGCCGAGTGCTGGACCGCGAGGAGATCCAGATCAACCGCAATCTGCAAAACATGTCTCGCCGTGCCGGCGAGGCCTTGCAGCAGGCGCTCGACAGCCTGCTGAGCCAGAATGCGGAACTCGCGCAGCAGGTGGTCGAGCAGGACGCCCAGATCAACACCTTGCTGCGGGTCATCGAAAACGAGTGCGTGCGCGCTCTGGCCCTGCAGCAACCGGTGGCCTCCGACCTGCGCGAGATCGTCACCAGCATGCAGGTCGCCTCCGAAATCGAGCGGGTCGCCGACCATGCCAAGGACGTCGCGAAAATTGTGCTCGGTATGGACCCGGCCGACTTCTCCGGCCCGATGGATCGGCTCTCCAGCATGGGCGACATCTGCATCAACATGCTGACCCGGGTCATGGAGGCCTTCGAGAACCGCGACGCGGACCTGGCCCTCGCCGCGGCCGAGGAAGACTGCGACGTCGACGACCTCGACGAGCAGGCGGCCTCCAGCCTGATGATGCGGCTGATGAACGAGCCCGACCCGACCATGCACGCCACCCACCTGTTGTGGATCGCCTACCACCTCGAGCGTATCGGCGACCGGGTGACCAACATCGCCGAGCGGGTGGTGTTCATGGTCTCCGCCGAGACGCCCGAACTGGGCTGAACCGCCTAATCCCCCGCCCGATCCGGGTGATTAAGGCCTGGATCCGACGCGACTTCGCCGGATAAACCGAGTAATATAGTCGGTTATTGACGAACGAGATCCCGGAGACACAAGATGATGGAACTACGCGTGGACAACGAAGGCTTTCTGGTAGACCGCGACGACTGGAACGAGGACGAGGCCGTCGCGGCCCAGCTGGCCGATGCCGACGGCTACGAGATGACCGACGAGATCATGGGCTACATCCGCGAGGCGCGCGGCATGTACGCCGAAGACGGTGTGGTGCCGCCGATCCGCAAATTCTCCAAGAAGGTCGGGACCGACAGCAAGCACCTTTACGACGTGTTCAAAAAGGGCCCGATGAAGATGATCTGCAAGTGGGGCGCCCTGCCCAAGCCCACCGGCTGCGTGTAAGGGCGAGGATCCGCGGACCAGGGACCGCGACCCAGGGGATTTGTGGCTGGGTCTAACTCAGGCCCGGACATCGAGCAGGGTGCCGAGGGTGTCGTAGGCGGCCTTGCCGGCCTTGGCGTTGGCCTCGACTTGCTGACGGTGCCGCTGGAGTTCCACCATCGACCGCGCCGGGTCGACGGCGCTGCCCGTGCGCGGGTTCGGCTGGGCGGCGATGTCTTCCGCGGTGCGGCGCAGGCCATCGAGTCCGCGCTGGATACCGCGAATAGCCGGTGCCCCGAGCCTGTCGATCATGCCGCATCCTCGCCTTCGCCGTCACTTGGGATAGCGACGCCACGGTTTAGCCGATGAGGCCCGTCGCGCCGTTTTGCGACAGCCGTCGCGGGATTTGCGATCGGTGTTCCCGGCACGCCCCTCATCGTTCACCGCGCGCGCCGGGTAGCGGTTTTGCCGACCCATCCCGATGACACGACCGACGCCGGTCAGCAGGACGCCGGGGCCGCCGAGCGCACCGCCGCCAGCGCCGTCATGTTCAACAAGCCGCGCACCGTGATGCTGGGCGTCACCACGTGCGCCGACTTCGCCGCCCCCAGCAGGATGGGGCCGATGGCAATGCCGTCACCTAGCACCTTGAGCAGGTTGAAGGCGATGTTGGCGGCGTCCTGGTTGGGCATCACCAGCAGGTTGGCCTTGCCCGCCAGACGGGAGTTGGGGAAGCGCTCGGCGCGCGAGCCTGGCGTCAACGCCAGGTCGGCGTGCATTTCGCCCTCCACCTCCAACTCCGGCAGGTGGGTGCGCACCAGGTGCAGGGCCTGGCGCATCTTGCGTGCCGAAGGCGTGTCGTGGCTGCCGAAGATCGAGTGCGACAGCAGGGCCACGCGCGGCTCGTCGCCAAACCAGCGCACCTCCTCGGCGGCCAGGCGCACGATCTCGGCGAGTTCCTCGGCGGTAGGATCGACCTGTAGATAGGTGTCGGCGATGAACAGGGTACCCGAGCGCAGCACCAGGGCGTTCATCGAGGTCAGCCGGTTCACGCCGTTGGCCAACCCGATCACCTCCTCGATGTGGCCGACGTGGCGCATGTAGCGCCCCACGGTGCCGCAGATCAGCGCATCCGCGTCGCCGCTGGCGACTATGGTCGCCGCCAGCACCGTCGGATTGTGACGCACGTACTCGCCGGCCTCGCTCGGCGAATAGCCCCGGCGCTGCACCCGACCGTAAAAGGTCCGGCAGTAGGCGTCGTAGCGTGGGTTGTCCTGCGGGTCGACCAGCTCGAAGTCTTCGTCGATCGACAGGTTCAGACCCAGGGCGCGGATGCGCTCGGCTATCGCCGCCCGGCGCTCGATCAGGACGGGGCGTGCCACTCGCTGGTCGAGTACCTGCTGCACCACCTGCAGCACCCTGTCGTTCTCGCCCTCGGCGTAGACCACGCGCCGCTCGGCGGCCCGCGCGCGGTCGAACACCGGCTTCATCGCCATGCCGGTGCGGTAGACCTTGTGGTGCAGCCGCTCGCGGTAGGCATCGAGATCGGCCAGGGGTCTGGTGGCCACACCCGAGTCCATGGCGGCCCTGGCGACCGCCGGTGCGACGTGTTCCATGAGCCGCGGGTCGAAGGGCCGCGGGATCAAGTACTCCGGCCCGAAGCTCAGGTTCTGGCCGCCATAGGCGGAGCGCACGACGTCGGAGGGCTCTTCCATCGCCAGGTCGGCGATGGCGTACACCGCCGCCATCTTCATCTGCTCGTTGACCTCGGTGGCGCCGACGTCCAGCGCACCGCGAAACAGGAACGGAAAACACAACACGTTGTTGACCTGGTTGGGGAAATCCGAGCGGCCGGTGGAGATGATCGCGTCGGGCCGCACAGCCTTGGCCGCCGCGGGCATGATCTCCGGCGTCGGGTTGGCGAGCGCGAGGATGAGGGGCTTGGGCGCCATGCGGTCGAGCCACTCGGCCTTGAGTACCCCGGCGGCCGAGAGCCCCAGGAACACGTCCGCGCCCGCCAGCACCTCGGCCAGGGTGCGCGCCTCGGTAGCGACCGCGTAGCGCGCCTTGTAGGCGTCCATCTCCTCGCTGCGGCCCCGGTAGACCACACCGGCGACGTCGGTGAGCGTGATGTGCTCGCGCTTGAGCCCCAGGTCGACCAACAAACCCAGGCAGGCCAGCGCCGCGGCGCCTGCCCCGGCGGTCACCAGGCGCGCCTCGGCGATGTCCTTGCCGACCACGCGCAGGCCGTTGATGACAGCCGCCGCCACCACGATGGCGGTGCCGTGCTGGTCGTCGTGGAACACCGGGATATTGAGCCGCTGCTTGAGCCCTTCCTCGATGATGAAGCACTCCGGCGCCTTGATGTCCTCGAGGTTGATGCCGCCGAAGGTCGGTTCCAACCGCGCCACAGTGTCGATGAAGGCCTGCGGGTCGCGCTCGTCGACCTCGATGTCGAACACGTCGATGCCCGCGAACTCCTTGAACAGCACCGCCTTCCCTTCCATGACCGGCTTGCCCGCGAGCGCCCCGATGCTGCCCAACCCTAGCACCGCGGTACC
>JARRQB010000193.1:0-3852 GCA_037382265.1 Gammaproteobacteria bacterium
CGACAGCAGCATCAACACGATCATCGCATGCGGCATCGGGCGTTTCCCCTCGGGGTTCACGGACAGGCGAAAGCAAGGGTGCCGCCGGGGCACGACGCCGACGTTTCCCACTACGCCACCCTAGTACACGCCGCCCCGATTTCAACGCCATCTGTTCCGGGTAGTCGACGGCAAACGCGTCGAAGTACCGACGTAGCGGCAATCATTCACCGCCTCTTGCCGCCACAAAACCTGACGCGCCGTCGATGTCGGGAAGCGAACCCGCTGTTTTTAGGCGACTTTCTGTAGTTGGCACGTTACTGGCATCGCTCAATCTCGACGTCACAGCACGAGACCCGTCTTATGGCAGCAGCGACCACACCACTGGCACCCGGTCCGCGCCGGAGTGCGCCCCGAGACCCGCGCGGCAGGGTGACGGCCACGCCGCCATCGGCCCCCGGCGATGGTGTCCCGGAATTGACCGGCCTGCTGCAGACCACGCTCGAGGTCGACAAACAGTTTGCCTTGTTCGCCCGCGAGGTCCGGCGCATGGTCGCGTTCGAGGGGATGGCCTACCGACACGACGCCGAGGCGATCGAGCTGCGCGACGGCCACCGTGCCACGCACAGCGCCACCTACGACCTGGTGTTGGGCGACGCCTCGCTGGGCACTGTCGCGGCCTACCGCGACGTCCCGTTCACCGACGCCGACGTGCGCACGCTGGAAAACCTCCTGTGCGCACTCGTCTACCCGCTGCGCAACGCCCTGGCGTACCGTCGGGCGGTGCAGCGGGCACTGCGCGACCCCTTGACCGGAGTCGCGAACCGCGCCGCCTTCGAACAGGCGCTGGCACGCGAACTGGAACTGGCCCGGCGCCAGCACATCCCGCTGTCGCTGCTGATCGTCGACATCGACCACTTCAAGGCCTGCAACGACTGTCACGGCCACAGTTTCGGCGACGATGTCCTGCGGGCAGTGGCCAACACGGTAACCACCACGGTGCGCCGCAGCGACCTGGTATTTCGTTACGGCGGCGAGGAGTTCGTCGTGCTCGCCAGCCACACGGCGGCGCCGGGAGCCCGCCTGCTCGCCGAGCGCATTCGGGAAAACGTCGCCCGGCTGCGGACCATCGGCGGCCGCGAACTCAGCCTCAGCGTCAGCGTCGGCGTGACCGCGTTCCAAGAGGACGACGACGCCCGCCACCTGTTCGACCGCGCCGATGCGGCGCTGTACCGCGCCAAGGCCGAGGGTCGGGATCGGGTCTGCGACAGTTGACCGGGTCGACCTCAGCTGCCGGTTTGACCGGCAGGACACATGGGCCGCAGGCGACATGCCGCGCAGCGCGGGCGCGGAGCGCACACTTCCTTGGCGTGCCTGACGATCAGCGCATGCAGTTCGTTAAACACGCCGGCGTTCGGCCCCAGCTCACGCTCGACGCCGAGCCGTAACCTGTCGTAGGCCTCGTCGCCGCGGGTCATACCGAGGCGTGAGAACAAACGTCGCGTGTAGGCGTCGACCACGAACACCGGCCGGCCGTAGGCGTACAGCAAGATGTCGTCCGCCGTCTCCGGCCCCACCCCGTGGATTCCCAGGAGGAAGCGGCGCAGCTCGGCGGTCGGCATGGCCTCGAGCGCCTGCTCGCCGCCGGCCGCGAGCAGCGCCTCACAGAACGCGCGCAGCCGTCGTGCCTTGACGTTGTAGTAACCGGAGGGACGCAGCCACCGGGCCAGCTGCTCGTGCGAGGACGAGACGATGTCGGCCGGATTCAGCCGGTCGGCCGCGCGCAGATTGCCGATCGCCCGTTCGACGTTGCGCCAAGCGGTGTTCTGCGTCAACACCGCGCCCACCATCACCTCGAAGCGGGTGTCCGCCGGCCACCAGGCCTGGGCGCCGTAGGCCGACCTGAGCCGCTCATGGACGGTGCGCAGCGAGTCTCGATCAAGCCCGAGCCTCCGCATCGACGGTGGCTGCCGCTGCCCCTCGGGTCAGCGGCGGCGCGATCGCCCCGGCGCCCCGGCGTGCCTGCCGCCCCGCCCCCAGGGCGACGGCTTGCGGGTCGCTGTCGTACGGCCGGGCGAGGGCGGACTCAACCACGGCTGATCGTTCTTGAGACCGGCCTCGCGCAGCAGTGCCGCGCGCTCGACCGCGGTCAGCTCGCGCCATTGGCCAGCCTTGACCTGGCTGTCGAGGATGACCGGCCCGAAGCGCACCCGCTTGAGCCGGTTCACGGTCGCCCCGACCGCGTCCCACAGGCGCCGGACCTCGCGGTTTCGCCCCTCCATGATCACCAGGTGGAACCAGCGGTTCGCCCCGTCCCCGCCCGAGCGCACGATCTCCTCGCAGCGCGCCGGACCGTCCTCGAGCTCGACGCCGTTGACCAGGCGCTCCAGCATCTCGTCGGTCACCTCGCCGAGCACGCGAACCGCGTACTCGCGCTCGATCTGGCGCCGCGGGTGCATCAGCCGGTTGGCGAGTTCGCCGTCGGTGGTCAGCAGCAGCAGGCCGGCGCTGTTGACGTCGAGCCGACCCACCGCGATCCAGCGGCCGAGCGGCGGCTTGGGCAGCCTGCTGAACACGGTGCGCCGCCCCTCGGGGTCGCTGCGCGACACGATCTCGCCCTCGGGCTTGTTGTAGATGATGGCGCTGCGCCCGGCCGACCGCAGCCGCGTGGCGCCCACGCGGCGGCCGTCGACGGCGACCTCGGCCCCCGGCCCGACGCGTTGACCGAGTTCGGCCGGCCGGCCGTCCACCGTGACCCGACCGTCGCGAATCCACTGCTCGATCTCGCGGCGCGATCCCAGACCGGCGTTGGCCAGTACCTTTTGCAGGCGGTCGCCCTGTCCGTGGTCAGTCATCCGCCGAATCCGGTTGCCGCAGCGGTTCGGGCAATCGCTCGGGCTCCTGTTGCTCGTGCGCGTCACCGTCCATCGCCCCGCTGCCCACGGCGGGCAGGTCGGCGCCGGGCTCGACCAGGGCGAGCTCGCGGTTGATCTCCTCCAGATCGCGGATCTCGGCCAGGGTCGGCAGCTCGTCCAGGCTGCGCAGGTTGAAGTAATCCAGAAACTCGCGCGTGGTGCCGTACAGCGCGGGCTTGCCGGGTACGTCGCGGTGCCCGAGCACGCGGATCCACTCGCGTTCGAGCAAGGTCTTGATGATGTTGGTGCTGACGCTGACGCCGCGGATGTCCTCGATCTCGCCGCGCGTGATGGGCTGACGGTAGGCGATCAATGCCAGGGTTTCCATGGTGGCGCGCGAGTAGCGCCCCGGCTTTTCGTCCCACAACCGCGACACCCACGGCGCGTAGTCGCGGCGCACCTGGATGCGCCAACCGCTGGCGACCTCGCGCACCTCGATGCCGCGGTCGGCGTAGTCCTCGGCCAGTGCCTCCAGGGCACCGCGCAGCACCTTGCGCTCGGGCAGTTCCTCTTCGGTGAACAGGTCGAGCAGTGCGTCGATGCTCATCGGCCGCCCCGCCGCCAACAACGCCGCCTCGACGACCAGTTTGAGATTGGCGGGCGCCGGCATCAGTTGGTCCTCGCCTTGACGTGGATGGGCGCGAAGGCTTCCGACTGGATCAGCTCGATCAGGGCCTGCTTGAGCAGTTCCAGCACGGCCATGAAGGTCACGACGACGCCCTGGCGGCCCTCGCTCACGTCGAACAGGCTGGTGAACTCGGTGAAGCTGTCGGCGGTGACCACCTCGAGCACCCGGCTCATGCGCTCGCGCAGCGACAGTGGCTCACGGCTCACGTGGTGGCTGGAGAACAGGTCCGCCCGGTGCATCACGTCGCGCAAGGCCAACAGGACCTCCTTGAGGTCGACCTCAGGCGGCGGCCGGTCGAGGTGCTTGTCGGGTACCTCGACCACGGTGGGA
>JARRQB010000194.1:0-3815 GCA_037382265.1 Gammaproteobacteria bacterium
CGGCCATCCTGGCCATCTCCGCCGACACGGAACAGGGCAGCCCGTTCACCATCACAGCCGATCACCGCGTGGTCAACGGCGCCGAGGTCGCTCTGTACCTGAAGGCCTTGAAGGAGCTGATCGAGCAGCCGCACGCCTGGATCGGACCCGCGGGCCCCGCCGTGCCGGCCGGCGAGTGGGACTACGACGTGCTGGTGGTGGGGGGCGGTCCCGGTGGCGAGGACTGCGCGCGCGACCTGGCCGGACACGGCCTCAATGTCGCCCTGGTGAACGACGCGCCTTATCCGGGCGGCGAATGCCTGTGGCGCGGCTGTATTCCATCCAAGGCCTGGCGTGCGGCGGCCGACCGATTGCGCGACCGCCACACCGATGAACATCTGGGGGTGCACACCGGTCGGGCAAAACTGGACTGGGCGAGCCTGGAAAACACGCGCCGCGGCGTGCTCGAAGCGCGCGGCGACATGGCGCTGAAGACCGACAAGGGACTGAAGATCAACTACCTGCAGGGCTTCGCCCGCTTTGTCGACGACCACAGTGTGTTCATCGACCGCTCCGGCAACAGCGACGACCCGCACGCGCGCGCCGTGTCCGGCGCACAGCCGGGCGGCGAGGCCGTCAGTGTCGGCTGCGCGGTGATCGCCACCGGCGCGCCACCCTACGTGCCGCCCATACCCGGCGCGCGCGAGGGACTGGTCGAAGGCGGCGGCGTGCTCACCTCGGATACGGTGTGGTTCATGCCACAGCGGCCGCGCCGGCTGGTGGTGATCGGGGGCGGTGCGATCGGACTGGAGATGGCGCAGATCTTCCAGGACTTCGGTACGCGGGTCACCGTGCTGGAAGCGCGCGAGCGCATCCTGGCCGAAGTCGAGCCGGAGATCGCCCGGCAGCTGACAGCGGTGCTCAACGACGATCCTCTGCTCGAAGTGCACACCTCCGTGAACATCGAAAAGGTCTCCGGCAGGGCAGGAGCGGTCACCGTCCGCTATCGGCAATCCGAAGGCAAGGCGCGCACGCTCAAGGCGGACTACGTCATCATGGGCACCGGCAAGCGACCGGTGCTGGACGGCCTGGACCTGGCGCGCGCCGGGGTGGCGGTAGCCGACGGCGTGATCAGGGTCGACGCGCGCTGCCGCACCAGCGCAGCGCACATCTTTGCCGTCGGCGACGTGATCGGCGGCCTCATGCTGGCCCACACCGCCGCTCAACAGGGGCGCGTCGCCGCCGCCGCGATCCTGGGTGAGGACCTGCAGTACGATCAGGACCGGGACTGCGGCGTCGTCTTCACCCGTCCGCAGGCCGCCTTTGTCGGTCTGTCGCTGGAGCAGGCCAGGGCGAAAGGCTTCGACGCCGTGGAAGTGAAGGTGCCGATCAACATCGATGCCAAGGCGATGATCAACGACGAGCGCCACGGCATGATCAAGCTGGTGGCCGACAAAGCCAGCCAGCGCGTGATCGGCGTGCACCTGCTCGCCGACCACGCCGACACGCTGGTCGGCGAAGCGGTGATGATGGTGTCGGGCGGCATGACGCTGGCGCAGGTGGGCAACGCCATCCACCCGCATCCCACGCAGACCGAGCTGTTCGGCGAGCTGGCGCGGCGCCTGCAGTCGCGGCTGCGGCGCAGCGCCAAGGTCAAGCAACACTGACCGCGAAGGCGCGCGGAGGGTAACCACCAATCGTTTACTCAGCGCGCTTCGGCGCGCCTCAGCGGTCGATACACAGGGCTCCGAGCTATGCACAAAGTAAACAAAGTCGTTCTCGCCTATTCTGGCGGTCTGGACACCTCAATCATCCTCAAGTGGCTGGAGGACACCTACGGCTGCGAAGTCGTCACCTTCACCGCTGACATCGGTCAGGGCGAGGAGGTGTAGCCCGCGCGCGCCAAGGCGCAGGCGATGGGCGTCAAGGAGATCTACGTCGAGGATCTGCGCGAAGACTTCGCGCGCGATTACGTATTTCCCATGTTTCGCGCCAACGCCATCTACGAAGGCGAGTACCTGCTCGGCACCTCGATCGCCCGGCCGCTGATCGCCCGGCGCCTGGTGGAGATCGCCAACGAGACCGGCGCCGACGCCATCGCCCACGGGGCCACCGGCAAGGGCAATGACCAGGTGCGCTTCGAGCTGGGTGCCTACGCGCTCAAGCCCGACGTGCGCGTCATCGCTCCCTGGCGCGAGTGGGACCTGACCTCGCGCGAGAAGCTGATGGACTACGCGGAACGCAATAACATCCCGGTCGATTTCAAGCAGGGCAGGAAATCGCCGTATTCCATGGACGCCAACTCGCTGCACATATCCTACGAAGGCGGCATACTCGAAGACCCGTGGGCCGAGCCCGAGGAGTCGATGTGGCGCTGGACCGTGTCCCCCCAACAGGCGCCGGATACCCCGACCTATGTGGAGCTCAGCTACCAGCGCGGGGACATCGTCGCCATCGACGGCGAGCCGACGTCGCCGGCGCAGGTGATGGAAACGCTCAATCGCCTGGGCGGGGCCAACGGCGTGGGCCGCGACGACATCGTCGAGAACCGCTATGTGGGTATGAAGTCGCGCGGTTGCTACGAGACGCCCGGCGGCACGATCATGCTCAAGGCGCACCGGGCCATGGAATCGCTGACGCTGGACCGCGAAGTGGCCCATCTGAAAGACGACCTCATGCCGCGTTACGCAGAGCTGATCTACAACGGCTACTGGTGGAGCCCCGAGCGGCGCATGCTGCAGGAGATGATCGACGCCTCGCAGACCAGCGTCAACGGCCGGGTCCGCGTCAAGCTGTACAAGGGCAGCGTCAGCGTTGTGGGCCGCATGTCGGACACCGATTCGCTGTTCGACGAGCGCATCGCGACTTTCGAGGACGACGCGGGCGCTTACGACCAGAAGGACGCCGAAGGTTTCATCAAGCTGAACGCCCTGCGGCTGCGCATTGCGGCGCGCAGAATGTCTTGAGCGGCGCGCTTGTTTTAACCGCGAAGGCGCGCTGAGTCGCGCGAACAATCGCCAAAGCAAAGGTAAGAATGCGCAGAATCCCGAAATGTGGGAAGGTCTTCGGGGAACCTTGTGATCGTTTACCACCAAGGCACACGAAGGCGCACTAAGGAAGGACTGGAAAGATGCGATGTGTAACTGCATCGTTCGACGCTGTCCACTGGGCACCGGGAAAGGCAGTCTGGATTCTTATGGACCTTCGCGCGCATCAGCGCGACTTCGCGGTCAAACGCATTGCCTGCTACTTCCAGAGGTGCAGCCTTGCATGTCCGTTGCCTCGAATTTCCTTTGTGTGCCTTGGTGCCCCTTTGTGGTTAATCTATGTCTACCTCGAAGGCGCCTCCCACGCCTTAACGCGCCTTTGCGGTCAATCGATTCGCCTGTCATTCAGGAGGTGTAGCCATGCGAATTCTTCACACCATGCTGCGGGTCGGCGACCTCGATCGCTCCCTCGAGTTCTACACCGCGGTGCTGGGTATGAAGCTGCTGCGACAGAAAGACTATCCGGACGGAAAGTTCACGCTGGCGTTTGTCGGTTACGGTGACGAGTCGGATAACGCCGTCATCGAGCTGACCCACAACTGGGACACCGAGCGCTACGACCTCGGCGACGGCTACGGACACATCGCGCTCGAGGTGGACGATGTCTATCAGGCCACCGATGAGATCCGACGCCGGGGCGGCAAAATCATCCGCGACGCCGGCCCCATGAACGCCGGCACCACCATCATCGCTTTCGTCGAGGACCCGGACGGTTATCCGATCGAACTGATCGGGCGGCGCGCCTGAGCCGGCGAAGGGGTTGTCAGCCGGCGGCCACCTTGTCGCTAC
>JARRQB010000195.1:0-3806 GCA_037382265.1 Gammaproteobacteria bacterium
GGCGCACCGCCGGGTCCGAAATGTGACGGTAACCGGGCAGCTCATGCGGGAAGGAACCCATATCGCAGGAACCCTGCACATTATTCTGACCGCGCAGGGGATTGACCCCAACGCCTTCGCGCCCGAGGTTGCCGGTGACCATGGCCAGGTTGGCGATCCCCATCACGGTGGTCGAACCCTGGCTGTGCTCGGAAACACCAAGACCATAGTAGATCGCCGCGTTGCCCCCGGTGGCGAAAAGCCTCGCGGCCGCGCGGAGTTCCGAGGCCGGAATCCCGGTGATCCGTTCCGTCGCCTCGGGCGAGTTCTGTTCGCTGGCGATGAATTCCCGCCATTTCAGGTAAGGCGCTTCTTCGCAACGCGCGGCGATGAACTCGCGGTCCTCCAGTCCCTCGGTCACCACCACGTGGGCCATCGCGTTGATGAAGGCCACGTTGCTGCCGGGACGCAGCGCCAGGTGATGATCGGCCTTGATGCGCGGCGCATGCACCAGCTCGATCCGGCGCGGGTCGACCACGATCAGGTGGGCGCCCTCGCGCAGGCGCCGCTTCAACCGTGAGGCGAACACCGGGTGAGCGTCACTGGGATTCGCACCCATCACCATGACGACGTCGGCGTGGGCCACGGAATGAAACGCCTGGGTGCCGGCCGATTCGCCCAGCGTGGTTTTCAGCCCATAGCCGGTCGGCGAGTGGCAGACCCGCGCGCAGGTATCGACGTTGTTGTTGCCGAACGCCGCGCGCACCAGCTTCTGCACCAGGTAGGTTTCCTCGTTGGTGCAGCGCGATGAGGTGATTCCGCCGATACTGTCACGGCCATGGCGCTGCTGGATCTCACGCAGGCGACGCGCCGCATAGTCCAGGGCCTCGTCCCAGCTGACCTCACGCCAGGGTTCGTCAATGCTGTTGCGAATCATCGGATGGGTGATGCGGTCGCGGTGCGTGGCATAGCCGAAAGCGAAACGACCCTTGACGCAGGCATGCCCCTCATTGGCATGGCCGGCCTGATCGGGGATCATGCGCAGGACCTGGTCGCCCTTGAGTTCGGCATGGAACGAGCAGCCGACGCCGCAGTAGGCGCACGTCGTGGTCACGCTGCGGTCGGGCAGCCCGCGCTCCATGACGGACTTCTCGATCAACGCCTCGGTTGGGCAATGGTGGACACAGGCGCCGCAGGACACGCAGTCGGATTCCATGAAACTCTCGAGCTGGCCGGCCGTGACCCGCGAGGCATAACCGCGGCCGTCAACGGTCAGTGCGAAGGTGCCCTGGATGTCGTCGCAGGCGCGGACGCAGCGGTAACAGACGATGCACTGCGCCGGATCGAAGCTGAAGTAGGGATTGGAATGGTCACTCTCGACGGCCCGGTATTCACTCTCGCCGACCCCGTAGCGACTCTCCTCCACTCCGAGTGACACGGCGACGTCCTGCAGTTCGCAGTCACCATTGGCGGAGCAGCTCACGCAATCGAGCGGGTGGTCGGAGACATACAGCTCGACGACGTTGCGGCGCAGTTCGTCGAGGCGCGGCGATTGTGTCCTTACCTCCATACCGTCCTCGACCTCGGTGGTGCACGAAGCCGGGTAGCCTTTGCGGCCCTCAATCTCTACCAGGCACACGCGGCAGGAGCCGAAGGCCTCCAGGCTGTCGGTCGCGCACAGCTTCGGCACGGCAATGCCCGCTTCCGCCGCCGCGCGCATCACCGAAGTGCCCCGCGCTACCGTCACAGCCCGCCCGTCAATGGACAGCGACACCGGCTGCCCGATCTTCAGCGGCGTACCCATGTCCTTCCATTTCAATCGTATGTCATTCATTACTTGCTCATTGTATGACTGCGTTAATTATGCCTGATCGCGCCTGTCGCGGGTCCGGGCGAGGTCGGGCACCCCGTTTCAGGATACGCTCAAGACCGCCCTGTGCGCTCGGAGCGCGCTCCCGGCGCGCTACGGTCCTGCAACGGGGTACCCAACCCCGCACTCATCGTGTCAGTCAACGAAAATCCTCCGGAAAATGCTTGATGGCACTCCGAACGGGATACGGCGTCAGCCCACCCATGGCGCACAGCGAGCCGTCGACCATGGTATTGCAGAGATCCTCGAGGACCTGCATTTCGCGTTCGTGATCGGGGCCAGCTACGAGGCGGTCGATCACTTCCACGCCGCGCGCCGACCCGACCCGGCATGGCGTGCATTTGCCGCAGGACTCGATGGCGCAGAACTCCATCGCGAAGCGCGCCTGCTGCGCCATGTCCACGGTGTCGTCGAACACCACCACTCCCCCGTGGCCCAGCATGCCGCCCACCTCGGCCAGCGCCTCGTAATCGAGCGGCGTGTCCCACAGCGCTTCAGGCAGATAGGTTCCCAGTGGCCCGCCCACCTGGATAGCCCGCACGGGGCGACCGCTGGCACTGCCGCCGCCGTAACCCATCACCAACTCGCATAGGGTCAGACCGAACGGCACTTCGACCAAGCCACCGCGCTTGACGTTACCGGCGAGCTGCACTGTCAATGTGCCGCGTGAGCGGCCGCTACCGAAATCGCGGTAATGAGCCGCGCCTTCCGCCATGACGGTGCTGACGGCGGCGAGCGAGAGGACGTTGTTGACCACCGTGGGCAGCCCCAACAAGCCCTCGATCGCCGGCAACGGCGGCTTGAAACGCACCAGGCCGCGCTTACCTTCCAGGCTGTCCAGCAGCGAAGTCTCCTCGCCACAGATGTAGGCGCCGGCGCCGATACGCAGCTCGATCCGGAAGCTGCGCCCGGAACCGCAAAGATCCTCGCCCAGGTAGCCGGCCTGCTCGGCCCGCTCCAGCGCCTCGGTCAGAACCGCCTTGCAGTGCGGATATTCGGAGCGCAGGTAGATGAAACCTTCGCGCGCCCCGACCGCCAGGCCGGCGATGGCCATGCCTTCGAGTAACTGGTAAGGGTCAGCCTCCATCAGCAAGCGATCGGCGAAGGTGCCGGAATCACCCTCGTCGGCATTGCACACGATGAACTTGCGGGCGGCCGCCGCATCCCGCACGGTCTGCCACTTGACGCCGGTCGGGAACGCGGCGCCGCCGCGGCCACGGAGTCCCGATTCCTTAACTTCGTCGACGATTTCCTGCCCCGACAGGCTCAACGCGCGGGTCAATCCTGCAAAACCGCCCTGCGCGCGGTAATCGTCCAGCGAGAGCGGATCCGTCCAACCGGCGCGGGCAAAGGTCTGGCGCTGCTGACTGGCCAGCCAGTCAATGCCGATGACCGGGCCCAGGGCCAACGGATGCTCCGCATCCCCGGGGAAGCCGGCTTCGAACAGCCCCGGCACGTCGGCCGGTTCGACCGGCCCGAAGGCCGTCCGCCCCGCAGGCGTCTCGACTTCGACCAGCGGTTCCAGCCAGAACGCGCCCCGGGAGCCGTTGCGGACCAACTCGATCTCGATGTTGCGCCCGGCGGCGCCTGCGGCGATGAACGCTGCCACGGCGTCTGCGCCCAGCGCACACGCAGTGGCATCACGCGGCACGAATATCTTCACGGCAGTCACTCGGCAGCCTCCAGCAAGCCAATGAGCTCGTCGAATCTTGCCGGCGACACCCGTGCGTGTACTTCATCATTGATGCGGATGGACGGCGAACAGGCGCAATTGCCGAGGCAATACACGGCTTCGAGCGTGAACAATCCGTCGGCGGTAGTCTCGCCGAAACTGACGCCGAGCCGATCACGCGCGTGGCTCTCCAGGTCGCCGGCCCCCATCGCCTGGCAGGCTTCGGCCCGACACAGGTGCACGGTGTGCTCGCCCGGTGGTTCCAGGCGGAAATCGTAATAGAAG
>JARRQB010000196.1:0-3771 GCA_037382265.1 Gammaproteobacteria bacterium
GGAACCCCTGACGGTTAAGACCAAGCTGTCGCTCGGTGGAACGAGCTACAAGGCCGACGCATTGCGCGTGGGCATCGGTGACAATGAGCTGACCGGGACACTGGCGTTCACCCACCCCGCGGAGCAAGGAGCGAAGCCGATGCTGCAAGGCAAGCTGGACCTCGGCACGCTCGATCTGGCGGCGCTCATGGGTTCCGGAGAAGCGGAACCCGCTGCGGCGGCGCCTGCGCCCGAAGGCGAGCCGAAAACAGCCCCACCCGACACAGGGCAAGGCATAGAGAAAGTCTTCCCGAGCGACCCATTGCCGTTCGAGGCGTTGCGCTCGTTCGACATCGATCTCGACATCACGGCGGACGCGTTGGGCACAGAGACCATGCTGCTTGAGCAATTCGCTGCCAAGCTCACCCTGAACAGTGGCGTACTGAAGCTCGCGCCGGTCGACGCGCGTGTCGGTCAAGGGACTTTGAACGCCAGTTCATTCATCGATGCCTCGACGTCGCCTGCGGTGTTGGAGGTGAAGGTCGACTTGCAGGACGGCACATCGCGGCGTTTTGGCGGACGGTCAGCTCATTGTCACCGAAGCCCACGTGCAACTCGTCGGCCTTGTAGCTCGTTCCACCGAGCGACAGCTTGGTCTTAACCGTCAGGGGTTCCTTGGCGGGCACATGCTGTCCAGCCAGCTTTGCGACCTGTTCAAGCGAATCGCCCTTGACGTCGACCGTCAGCGCGATGCCCTCCGCCGTCTGTAGATTGTCGACACTGCCGTCCAGCTTCGCGATGACCCCGTCGGCACTCAGCGTGGCAGCAAGCTCGCTCGGCGCCGCGAGGCCTTGGGGACTGGCGAGCTTTCCGCTCAGCTCGACCTTCCCGGCGTCGGGCAGATCGGTCCCGGCATATTTCGAGAGCGCGGCCATCGACTGAGCTGCAAGCGTAAGGTCTGCCTCGATGCCCGTCAGCGCAACGAGGTCGGCCACCTGTCCCCGGAGTGAAGCCTCGACACCCTCGTCTTTGACCTGCACGTCGTAATCGGAAAGCGTGAGTTTGGCGCGGCCGCCGCTCACCTTGCCCGCGATGCCGACGCTCGGCGGCAGTTCGGTGGGGACCTCGATGCCGAGCTGCTGCACGAGTTCCGCCAGCTGATCGGTCTGCGCAGAGACCGTCAGGTCGACTCCCTCCACCGCCATGAGATCGGCGACCGCCCCCTCCACGCTCGCCGCCAACAGCTTGGCGCCCAAGTCGATCTTGATATCTTCCGCACGATAGCTGCCCTCCGCACCGCTGAGGTGTAGGCTCGCCTTGAGCGGTCCTTGGTCAGGCAGCTGCCGCCCGGTAAACGTGGCCAGCGAGGCCAGCGACGGCACCTCGGCTGCGAGCCGCAGGTCGGCGCGCGGCGACGCGGAGATAGCGTCCAAGGTGCCCTCCATGTTCAGGGCAATATCGCCGAGTTTTCCGGTCAAGGAGAAATCGCCGGGCTTTGTCGAATCGATGACCGCCGCCTCGTCAATTCCGCCGGCTATCACCACCGGATGGTCGGCGATGCGGCCGTCGACCTTAACGTCGACTTGGCCAGCCAGGGAACGTAACAGCACGGTTTCGAAAGCGGCTGCGTGCTTCTGGTCGGCCTGCGCATCCGTGTAAGCCAGTTTGACTTTTTCAAGACGAATTTCGCGCAACAGCGGGCGCAGCGAAAGGCCGCCGCTTTGCTCAGGCGACTCGGGTTCCTCGATCCCTTCGGCCGAACCGCCGTCCCCGAACTGCCAATTGGCCCGGCCGGCCGCGTCCTTTTCGAGCAGCATATCGGGCGCCTCGAGGATCAGACGAAGATCCAGCACCCCGTCGAGCAGAGGCCTCAAGGCCACGTCGGTCTCGAGCAGGCGGCCGGTGAACATCTGCGCCCGCGATCCCCAGGTCGCATTCGAGAAACTGACGTCGCTTGCTGCGATTCGCAGGTGCGAGCCGAGCCGGACGTCGAGATCCCCGATGACGAGATCGCGTCCAGTGGTCGACTTGACAGCCGTGCTGATCAGGTCCTTGTAGTGATTCGCAGGGATGAGATTGACCGCCAAAACGACCAAAACCAGTAGGCCAACCAACAACCCGGCGATGATCCCGATAATCTTCAACAATCGCATCGCGCCCTCACCAGACCACGCGTCGTCGCGACGCACTCAAGGAAACGCCACCGCGTCCCGGTCCTGGACGTCAAAGCGGCGGACAGCGGCAGGCGGGTCGTCGTTTCCCGCCAATCGACAACAGCCTCTGGCGCGCGGGGCCGCCCGGTCAGCTGCCGCAACGACCGCATGCTGGACCGTGGCTGCCCCACGCGCCGATGCGAAGGACAACAGCCATGTCCAGGGCCGCCCGGCCGAGGAATCATCGCACGACGGGTCTCTGGACACCTATCCCATGGTACATCGCCTGCAAGAAATGGTGCGCCGCGTCCGGGTCGCCCATGAGGGGTGATCGCCTCAGCGCGCCGGTGCGCGTGTCGCTTCCCGCCTCGTAAACTACCGCGCCGTCCTTGATCGTCACCAGCACGCCGATCTGGTAGAGGCGCTTGGGGTCGATCGCGGTGGGATCGTCCGAGAGGATCACGAAGTCGGCGAGCTTGCCCACTTCGATCGTCCCCTTACGATCCTCCTCGAAATGCTGCTAGGCGGGCCAGATCGTCATCGCCTTGAGCGCGGTCATCACGTCTACCCGCTGATCGGGTCCAAGAATGTCGCCCGAGCGCGTTCTGCGCGTCACCGTCGCATCCAGCACCCGCATGCTGTCGGGAAAAGCCACCGGCGCGTCGTGGTGGGTGCCGAACATCATCTCCCGCTGCACCAGCCAGCCGGTGGGGGAAATGTTCTCGGCGTTGATCGGGCCCACCGTGTGATCGCGGTGCCAATCGCCCCAGTAGAAGGTGTGCATTGGAAACAGCGACGGAAACACCCCGAGCCGCTTGTAGCTCTCGACTTGGTCGTCGCGCAGGAACTGTCCGTGGATCAGCACCGGGCGGGTTTTGGCGTCCGGGTACTTCTCCTTCGCCGCACCGAGGGCCGCGATCAGTATGTCGGACGCGCCTTCGCCATTGGCGTGGACGATGATCTGGATGCCGTTCTCCGTGCACCAGTCCACGGCGTGTTGCACTTGCTCCATGGTGATCGCCGCATAGCCGGCATAGCCCGGCGGGTAGTCGCCGACGGGGTCGTAGTAGGGCCGGTCGCGCAGCGCGGTGAAGCCCTGGGGCGACCCGTCGATCGTCAGCTTGCAGCCGCCGACGCGGACGCGCTCGGTGTAGTCCCGCGAGACGTTCTCGCCGATGAAATCCTGTGCCTCGAGCACATCGGGAAAGGCCACGACGTCGATCGGCAGCTCGCCCGCGGCACCCACCTGGCGGATCGCCTCGACGACGCCCACGGAGGACCGGCCGTCCTGCGCCGTGGTGTAGCCGAAGCTCGCCCAGAGCTTGCTGCCCGCGCGAGTAAAGGCCACGAGCCCTTCCGCGCCGAGACCCGTGAGGTTCTTCACCAACACGGGGAAGAAGGCGTACTCCTCCATCACGCCGTTCGGTGCGCCGCTCGCGTCGCGCTGGTAGACGCCGCCCGGCGGGTCTTGGGTGCTTGCATCCACCCCGGCCGCTTCCAGCGCCTTGGAATTAGCGACACCGAGATGACCCGACTGGTGGACGATGATCAGGGGATACTCGGTGGTTACCGCGTCGAGGTCTTCACGCGTCGGATGGCGGAGCTCGGCGAGCTGAGCATTGTCGTAGCCGAAACCGAC
>JARRQB010000197.1:0-10837 GCA_037382265.1 Gammaproteobacteria bacterium
GCGAAACTTGTGCAGCCGAAACGGCCGTCCGTTGAGCCCCACGCGCGTCTGGTGGAACAGCACCGGCCCGCGCCCGCCCGATTCCACCAGTATCGCGAGCGACACCAGCAGCATGAAAGGTGCGCCGAGGATCAGGTACCGCCGCGCCGAGGATGTCCAGCAGGCGTTTGAAGTAGTCGCCGACCCCGCCGAGGACGAAGCCGGTGGAGAAGAAAATCCAACTCGGGTGCAGGATTTCGATGTTGATCCGCGAGGTTTCCTTTTCGAAGAACGAAAGCAGGTCGAGCACCCTGATGCCGCTCATCTTGCAGTCCAGGATCTCGTCCACCGGCATGCCGCGCCGCCGGTCGTCAGGCGCAACCACGATCTCGTCGATCTCGTTGCGCACCACGTAGTTCAGCAGCGGCTCCTCCGGCCGGACCACGCGCGCCTCGGGGATGACCTTCTCGCTGTCGTCCAGGCGCAAGTAACCGGCGACGCTGAAGGGCAGCCCCTCGTTCTCGAGGTCGTGGACCCGCTGCGCCTGGTGGCCCGCCCCGAGCACCAGGATTTGATGGTTGCGGGCCTCGCTTCCCAGCACCCGGAAGTACATGCCGCGCAGCGCGAGGATACCGATGAGCGAGAACAGCATCGCGTAGCCGACCACGCCGCGGCCGAGCACCAGTTCGGGAATGGCGTAGAACAGCAGGCTCAGCGCCGTGCTGGCCAGCAGAAAGGCGAGTCCGAGGCGCACCAGCAAGCCCGCGCTGAACCGAAGGCCCCGCTGATACATGCCGACTGCCGTTAGTGCAGCCGAGACGAACAGGGCAAAGAGTGCCGAGGTGATCCAGAGGTTGCCGACGGTTTCCGGGAAGCCAGCCGGGTTAAATTCGAAGCGGGCGTAAAGCCCCAGCGGCAGGGCGTAGAAACAGACCAGGTACTCCAGCAAGCCGAGCAGCAGATAGACCTTGGAGACGTAATGCCCGAACAGGCGAATCATCGAGTCGAGACCCTTGTTGCCGCCAGCTGCGGCTTACGAGACGACCGGGGCCAGACCCCGGCCCCGGATTAGCGGCGGCAGCGGGACCCGGGGGCCGTGACCAAGCGGGGCCTGAGTATAACAACCCGCCTTCAGTAGAGCGGCGGATTTGCGCTCAACCTGAGAAATCGCCCGCAGGTCGAAAAGGCGCTGCGGCGGCGGTATCATGCCGGCGGCGCGGGCGCGCCCGCCGCTGCACGGGATCCGGCATGGCGATTGCGGACAGTGTCAGACACATGATCGACTTGGACAAGGTCCGCCTGGGCGTCATCGGCCTGGGTTACGTGGGGCTCCCGCTGGCCGTCGAATTCGCCAGGAAGTACCCGGTCATCGGGCTAGACATCAATGCGGCGCGCGTCGCCGAGCTCGAGGCCGGACGGGACAGTTCCCTGGAGGTGACCGCGGAGGAACTGAGCGCGGCCGATCGATTGTCCTACACCGCGGAGCCGGCCGACCTGCGCGAGTGCAACGTCTACATCGTCACGGTCCCCACCCCCATCGACGACTACAAGACACCGGACCTGCGGCCCCTGCTGTCGGCGAGCCGCACGGTCGGCGCTCTGATCGGCCGCGGCGACGTCGTGATCTTCGAGTCGACGGTTTACCCGGGAGCGACCGAGGAAGACTGCATCCCCATCATCGAGGAGCTGTCGGGGCTGCAGTTCAACCGGGACTTCTTTGCCGGTTACAGCCCGGAACGGATCAACCCCGGCGACAAGGAGCATCGGGTCACGACGATCAAGAAGGTGACCTCCGGCTCGACACCCGAAATCGCGGATTTCGTCGACGCCCTGTACGCCAGCATCATCAGCGCCGGCACGCACAAGGCCAGCAGCATCAAGGTCGCCGAGGCCGCCAAGGTCATCGAGAACACCCAGCGCGACGTGAACATCGCCCTGGTAAACGAACTGGCGCTGATCTTCGCGCGCCTGGGCATCGACACCGAGGAGGTCTTGAAGGCAGCCGGCACCAAATGGAACTTTCTGCCCTTCCGGCCGGGCCTGGTCGGTGGGCACTGCATCGGAGTGGACCCCTACTACCTGACGCACAAGGCGCAGGCCATCGGCTATCACCCGGCAATGATACTCGCCGGGCGGCGCATCAACGACGGCATGGGCCCGTACGTCGCCAGCAGCGTTGTCAAGCTGCTGCTCAAGCACAGCCTGCCGGTCAACGGCGGGCGCGCCCTCATCATGGGTCTGACCTTCAAGGAAAACTGCCCCGACCTGCGCAACACCCGGGTGGTCGACATCGTCGCCGAACTGCGTAGCTACGGCATGACCGTCGACGTGCACGACCCCTGGGTGGACCCGGTCGAAGCACAGCACGAGTACGGTATCACCCCAGTCACCGAACCCGCGCCCGGCAGCTACCACGCGGTGGTGCTCGCGGTCGGCCACCGCCAGTTCGCCGAGCTCGGCATCGAGGGGCTCAGACGACTCGGCCAGCCCGGGGCCATCGTCTACGACGTCAAATACCTCTTTCCCGCAGCAGCAACCGACGGTCGACTCTGACCGCCAAGGATCCCGTTCACCATGCGTGTTTTGATCACCGGTAGCGCCGGCTTCATCGGTTCGGCCCTCTCGCTACGGCTCCTGGAGCGTGGCGACGAAGTCGTCGGCGTGGACTGCCTCGACGACTACTACGACGTCGATCTCAAGCGCGCGCGCCTGGACCGCACCCTGCAGTACGACGGCTTTACCGACTTGCGGCTGCGCATCGAGGACCGCGCGGTTATCGCCGAGGCCTTCGCCAAGCACCAGCCGCAGCGGGTGGTCAACCTGGCAGCCCAGGCCGGCGTGCGTTATTCGATAGAGAACCCCGCCGCCTACGTGGACAGCAACCTGGTCGGCTTTGCCAACCTGCTCGAGGGCTGTCGACACCATGGCGTAGAGCATCTGGTGTACGCCTCGTCCAGTTCCGTGTACGGCGCCAACACGAACATGCCGTTTTCGGTCCACCACACCGTCGACCACCCGGTCAGCCTTTACGCGGCGACCAAGAAGGCAAACGAACTGATGGCGCACACCTACAGCCACCTCTACGGCGTGCCGACGACGGGGCTGCGCTTCTTCACCGTCTACGGCCCCTGGGGCCGTCCCGACATGGCCCTGTTCAAGTTCACCAGGGCCATCCTCGAAGGCGAGCCCATTCCGGTGTTCAACTACGGCAAGCATCGCCGCGACTTCACCTACATCGACGACATCGTCGAGGGCGTCGTGCGCACGCTCGACCGCACCGCGCAACCCAACCCGGAATGGGCCGGCGACGTGCCCGACTCCGCAACCAGTACCGCGCCCTACCGGCTGTACAACATCGGCAACAACCAGCCGGTGGAACTGATGCACTACATCGAGACCCTGGAGAAGTGCCTGGGCAAGACCGCCGAGAAGGAACTGCTGCCGCTGCAGCCGGGCGACGTGCCGGACACCTACGCCGACGTCAGCGACCTGGTCCGCGACACCGGCTACAAGCCGGCGACCCGCGTCGAGCATGGCGTGGCTCGCTTCGTGGAGTGGTACCGGGAGTACTACGGGGTCTGAATGACGCTGGGGCCGGGCTGTTCGGTGCAGCCGCGCCCTGGTTGGGTTTACGGCGCGTCCAGCCGAGCGGACAGCGGCCGTCTGCGTTTCCACCACCGAAACCGGTGGCCCGGCACCAAGCGGTAGCGCCGGCTTCATCGGTTCGGCCCTCTCGCTACGGCTCCTGGAGCGTGGCGACGAAGTCGTCGGCGTGGACTGCGAACAGCAACAACCCGCCGTCCCGCAATACCTCGTCGGCCTCGACCCGCGGCACGTCAGCAATGCGACACAGGCCCGCGAGCAAGTATCCCGCGCCGGCGGCGCCGCGAATCGGCGCCGGCCCGGGCACCGCCGGCAGCGCGCCGCCGCCGCTGAACCACAGGCCGCTGATCGGCAGTGCGCCGGCTGCCTCGCGGCGAGCGTTGCACGCCAGGCCGTGGCACAGCATCTGAGCCTCGTTCAGCAGGCGGCGCCAGAAGTCGGCGTCGGGCCCTTCGGGCAGGAAGCCGTCGAGGTTGCGACCGACGACATCGTCGAGGTCGTGCAGGCGCACGGCCGTGCGGGTCTCCGCCAGCAGGTACCACCCACCGGCAGGGCCCCTGGTCAGCACCAGGCCGTCGTCGGCGAAGTGCGCGTTGAACGCCTCCGTCAGTTCCCGCGCCTCCGCTGCGGTTACCGCATCGCGCTGCAGGTCGAACAGCAGGAGCCGATCCTGGTCGGGCACCAGGTGCACGGGGTCGGCGCGGCTTAGCCAACCGCGGGGCGGTTCGTCGAACTCGGCAAGGTAGCTGCAGGCCGCACCGCCAGCCGCCGCCGGGTCGATGCCGAACAGGCGAAACAGCGTCGGCGGGCAACCCGACGGGGCTTCGGCCGTATCGGCGCGGGCGAGCAGCGTCTCCAGGCGGCGTGGTCGCGGCAGGGTCGACGGATCGACGTCGCGCGGCAGCGGCCCCAACAGGCCCGGTGCTACCAGGTGCAGGGTCACCGCCCGTCCGTCAGTCGGCGGCCATGTTGTCGAGGATGGCCGATTTCACCGACGCCAGCGAGGCGTCGACGCTCAGGACCGGCGCGGTCGATTGCTTGATCGCGGTGTCCGGGTCCTTCAGGCCGTTGCCCGTCAGGGTGCAGACGATGCTGCTGCCGGGCGTGACCTTACCCGAACGCGCGTCGCGCAGCGCACCCGCGAGCGAGGCAGCCGAGGCCGGCTCGCAGAAGATACCTTCCTTCTCCGCGAGCAACTTCTGCGCCGCCAGAATTTCCCCGTCCGGACACTCGTCGAACCAGCCGCCGGATTCGTCGATGACCTTCCAGGCCTGGTCCCAGGACTGGGGGTTGCCGATGCGGATGGCGGTCGCGACCGTCTCCGGCTCTGCCACCGGGCCGCCGCGCAGGAAGGGCGCCGCCCCCTCAGCCTGGTAACCGACCATGGTCGGCCGGTTGCCCACAATCGCCCCGCCCGCGTAGGCGCAGTGGCCCCTGCAGTACAGGCAGGCCGCGGTGACGTGATCACCCGAGGGGGCGGAATACTCGCAGTAGCCGATCCAGTGGGCCGTGATGTTGCCGGCATTGCCGACCGGCAGATAATGGTAATCGGGTGCCCGACCCAGTTCCTCGACGATCTCGAAGGCGGCGGTCTTCTGACCCTGTAGTCGATAGGGGTTGATCGAGTTCACGATGGTCACCGGCGCCTGCTCCGCGACGTCCTTGACCAACTGCATGCCGTCGTCGAAGTTGCCCTTGATCTGGATGGTGACCGCCCCGTACATCATCGCCTGGGCAAGCTTCCCCATGGCGATCTTGCCCTCGGGGATGATCACGAAGGCGGTGATGCCGGCACGTGCCGCATAGGCTGCGGCGGCAGCCGAGGTATTGCCGGTCGAGGCGCAGATGACGGCACGGCTGCCGTCCTCCACGGCCTTGGTGACGGCCATGGTCATGCCGCGGTCCTTGAACGAACCCGTGGGGTTCAGCCCTTCGAATTTGACGTAGATGTCGACGTCCACGCCCTGGTCGCGGGGGATGTTGTTCAGGCGGACCAGCGGCGTGTTGCCTTCGCCCAGACTGATGATCCGCGTGTCGTCGTGCACCGGCAGGCGGTCGCGGTATTTGTCGATCAGGCCGGTGTAGCGGGGACGAAACGGCATCGGGTTACCTCGGTGATGTTCAGCCGGCCAGGCTTTCGACCCGGATACGGGTGATGTGGTCGCTGACGGCTTCCAGGGCAGAGATCCGGTCCAGGGCCGCGAGCATGCTGCCCTCGCGCACCCGGTGCGTCAGCATGACCAGCGGCACGTGGCGCACCTCCTCGGGCATCTCCTTCTGTTTGACCGCCTCGATGCTGATCCCTGCCTCGCCGAGTATCCCGGTGATGGCCGCCAGCACGCCGGGCCGGTCCTCGCACTGGAAGCGCAGATAGTAGGCGGTCTCGATGTCCGCCATGGGCAGTACCGGCAGATCGGACAATTCGCCCGGCTGAAACGCCAGATGGGGCACGCGGTTCCCCGGGTCGGTGGTCAGCACCCGGGCGACGTCGACGATGTCGGCCACCACCGCCGAGGCGGTGGGCAACGAGCCCGCGCCGGCGCCGTAGTACAGCGTGGGGCCCACGGCGTCGCCCTCGACCAGGACGGCATTCATGACGCCGTCGACGTTGGCGATCAGGCGCCGCTCGGGGACGAGGGTCGGGTGCACGCGCAGTTCGATGCCGTCCGTGGTGCGCCGGGTGATGCCGAGGTGCTTGATTCGGTAGCCGAACTCCTCGGCGTAGGCCACGTCCTGCGGTTCGATTGCGCCGATGCCCTCGGTGAAACACTTGTCGAACTGCAGCGGGATACCGAACGCCAGCGCACCCAGGATGGTCAGCTTGTGTGCGGCGTCGATGCCTTCGACGTCGAACGTCGGGTCGGCCTCGGCGTAGCCCAGCGCCTGCGCCTCGGCCAGGACATCGGCGAAGGCGCGGCCCTTGTCGCGCATCTCGGTCAGGATGAAGTTCCCGGTGCCGTTGATGATGCCCGCGATCCACTCGATGTTGTTCGCGGCGAGGCCTTCGCGCAGGGCCTTGTTGATGGGAATGCCGCCCGCCACCGCCGCCTCGAAGGCGACCGTAACGCCCTTGGCCTGAGCGGCAGCGAAGATCTCGTTCCCGTGCAGCGCGCTCAGCGCCTTGTTGGCGGTGACCACGTGCTTGCCGTTGTCGATCGCGCGCAGCACCAATTCGCGCGCCGGCGAGTAGCCGCCAATCAACTCGACGACGATGTCCACGCGCCCGGCCCGGCGGGCGATCTCGCCCGCGTTACGGTACAACACGTTGAGGGTGCCGCCGCCGACGGTACCCAGGCCCAGCAGGCATACGTTGACGGGATTCACTCTGCTCGCTCCTTCAGTACTGTGCTCGACCTAGACCCCCGGGTCGACGGGTCGGCGTGAGCCGGGGCGCCTCCCCGGCGCTCTCGGCTCACCCGCCGCCCCCCGGCAGCAGGCCGTCGTTGCGAAACATGTCGCGGATACCGCGCACGGCCTGGCGGGTGCGGTGTTCGTTCTCGATCAGGCCGAAGCGCACGTGGTCGTCGCCGTACTCGCCGAAGCCGATGCCCGGCGATGCCGCCACCTTGGCATCCCGGATCAGCTTCTTGGCGAACTCGAGCGAGCCCAACTCCCGGTAGGGTGCGGGGATCGGCGCCCAGACAAACATAGTCCCCTTGGGCGGATCGACGTGCCAACCGATGTTGTTCAGACCGCCGCACAGGACGTCGCGGCGGCTCTGATACATGCGACGAATTTCCTCCACGCAACCCTGCGGGCCCTCGAGGGCGCTTATCGCCGCCACCTGGATCGGGGTAAACATGCCGTAGTCGAGATAGGACTTGATCCTGGCGAGCGCGGCGACCAGGGTGCGGTTGCCAACCATGAAGCCAACACGCCACCCGGGCATGTTGTAGCTCTTGGACAGCGAGAAGAACTCGACCGCGAGCTCCTCCGCGCCGGGCACCTGAAGCACCGACGGCGCCTGGTAGCCGTCGAACACGATGTCGGCATAAGCGAGGTCGTGCACCAGCCAGATCCCGTGCTCGCGGCAAATAGCCACCACCCGTTCGAAGAAGTCGAGTTCGACACACTGCGTGGTCGGGTTGGCCGGGAAGTTCAGCACCAGCATCTTGGGCCGCGGCCAGGACTCGTGGATGGCCTTCTCCAGCGCGTCGAAGAAGTTGCTCTCGGGCGTCAGCGGCACGTGCCGCACGTCGGCGCCCGCGATGATGAAGCCGTAGGGGTGAATCGGGTAGGCCGGATTGGGCACTAGCACGGTGTCGCCCGGCCCCATGGTCGCCAGCGCCAGGTGCGCCAGCCCCTCCTTGGAACCGATGGTGACGATGGCCTGGCTCTCGGGGTCCAGGTCGACGTCGTAGCGATCCTTGTACCAGCGGCAAATGGCGCGCCGTAGCCGCGGGACGCCGCGCGACATGGAATAGCGGTGGGTATCCTTGCGGTTGGCGGCCTCGGTGAGCTTGTCGACGATGTGCTGCGGCGTGGGCTGGTCCGGGTTGCCCATGCCGAAGTCGATGATGTCCTCGCCGCGCGCGCGCGCCTCCGCCTTGAGCTCGTTGACGATGGCGAACACGTACGGCGGCAGGCGCTGGATGCGTTGGAAGGCGTCATTCTGGGGAGTGGACACGCGAAACCTCTGGGCGGGGCGGGCCGGAACAAACGTCGGATAAAGCCGGTTAAGCTAGCGAGCCCGCGAGGTTACGTCAACAACGGCGCCGACGCTAAGCCGCACCGCCCGTCGAACCCGGGCGCCGGCGCGGCCATTCGGGACCCGCGGTTGCCTATACTGGGGCCATGAAATTCTCTCTCGAGCAGGACGCCGGCGGTTTGCGGCTGCGCGGCTACGAACCGGGACGCATTCTGACCGACAACGGCGCCTATACCACCAGTCTGCTGATCATGGGCGAACTGCTGGATCCGGGGTGGGCGCCACAGCGAGTGGACGACCTGGCCGGCGGCCACGTCGCCGACCTGGTCCGCCACCGCCCGGAGATCGTCATCGTCGGCACCGGCGTTCGCCAGGTCTTTCCCGACGCCCGGGTGTTCGTGCAGTTGATGGACGCGGGCATCGGCTACGAGGTGATGGACACCGGTGCGGCGTGCCGCACCTACACGGTGCTGCGCGCCGAGGGGCGCAAGGTGTTGGCCGCGTTGTTCCCCTAGCCCGTCCGGGGCGGGAGCGGCTCAGCGCCGGCGCTGATTGCGCTCGTCCTGGTCCTTCTGCTCGCGCTTGTCCGCGTCCTCGCGTTCGCGTTGCTGCATCCGCCCGACCGCGTTGTCCATCGCCTTGCTGTGGGCGTGCCGGTCGCGCCACTCGACCTTGCTGCGCTCGCAGGCCGCCTCGGCCCGGGCCACCGCCTCCTGCTGCTCCCGGATGGCCTGTTCGAGCTTGTCCAGAAAGCTCTGGTAGCCGCGGAAGGTCGCCGCGGAGGCCCCGCCGGCGACCATCGCACGGTAGCGCTCGAGGTACTCGGCGTGGTAACGACGCAGGTCCTCCAGGCGGTGCTCGGCCTCCTCTCGCAGGCGCAGGGAGTCGCCCAGCGCGGCCGCGGCCTTGTGCTCCTTGTTGCTGGCGATGCGCTGAATGGGCTTGAAGCGCTTGGAAGGTGGACTCATGCCGGCTCCGGCTGCTCTGGTTCGCGCCGCTTCAGATCAGGTCGGCCGTCAGCGCCCGTTCTTGCGGGAACATCGCCAACAGATCTTCGATGCTCTGCTCGAGGTCAAAGCTGCGACCCTGATCCTGGCGCAGAAAGGTCTCCAGCGACGGCATGGCCGAGATCGCCAGGTCGATATTTTCGTCCGAACCGCTCTGGTAGGCGCCCACGCTGATCAGGTCCCTGTTCTGCTGATAGACGCTGTACAAGCGCTTGAAATCGCGCGCCGCCTGCTGCTGCTCCGGCGAGGTGATCTCGTTCATCGCCCGGCTGACCGACGCCTCGATGTCGATCGCCGGGTAGTGGCCGGCCTCGGCGAGGCGGCGCGACAGTACGATGTGACCGTCCAGGATGGCGCGGGCCGCGTCGGCTATCGGGTCGCTCTGGTCGTCGCCCTCCACCAGGACGGTGTAAAAGGCGGTGATAGAACCGCCGCCGCGGTCGCCGTTGCCGGCGCGCTCCACCAGTTGCGGAAGCTTGGCGAACACCGACGGCGGATAGCCCTTGGTGGCCGGCGGCTCGTTGATGGCCAGGCCGATCTCGCGCTGCGCCTGAGCGAAACGCGTCAGCGAGTCCATCAGCAACAGCACGTTACGGCCCTCGGCGCGGAAGAACTCGGCAATGCTGGTCGCCTGCATGGCGCCGTGCATGCGGCGCAGCGGCGGCTCGACGAACTCTTTGACTTCGCGGCCACGCTCGCCGATCAACCCGACCACCACCACGTCTGCATCGGTGTACTTGGTCATCATCCCCAGCAGCACCGACTTGCCCACGCCCGAACCGGCGAACAGACCCAGGCGCTGCCCCCGACCGACGCCGAGCAGGGCGTTGATCGCCCGAATGCCCACGTCCAGCGGCTTGCGAATCGGGTCGCGTGCCAGCGGGTTGATCGACTCGCCGACCAACGGCCAGCGCTCGCGGGCATGGATCGGACCCCGTCCGTCCAGCGGCTTGCCCGAGCCGTCGATGATGCGTCCGAGCAGGCCGTCGCCGACCGGCGCATCGGACATCCGACCGGTGGGCACGACACGGGCGTCGGGCTCGAGGCCACGAATGTCGCCGGTGGGCATCAGGTAGAGGCTCTCGCCGGCGAAACCCACCACCTCGGCCTCGACCCGCTCGCCGCGACTGTTGATCACGTCGCAGTGGCCACCGATGGCGGCGCGGCAGCCGACCGCCTCCAGCGTCAGGCCGACCATGCGCGTGAGCGTGCCCTCGACCACCAGCCCCCGGCTGTCGCCCAAGCGCTCGCCGATGCGGCGCACCCGTTCGCCCCAGAGCCTGCTGCGGTCGGTGCGGGGGGCATTCACCTCAAGCCTCGTCGTCTTCGCGCTGGCCGGCGAGTAGCGGCGCGATCAGCGCGCCGATGCGCGACTCGAGCGTGGCGTCGACGCGGGAGGTGTCGGTGACCACCTTGCAGCCGCCGCGCTGGATCACCGGGTCCTCGACCAACCGCCACTTCAGTCCGGCATCGCCCAGGGCGTAGGCCTCGCGCACCAGCACGGCGTCCTCGGGGTGCAGCAGAACGCGCACGTTGCGCGCTGCCACCGGCAGCACGCCGAGTGCCTCGCGCACCACACCGACGATCTGTCCCGGGTCCG
>JARRQB010000198.1:0-3722 GCA_037382265.1 Gammaproteobacteria bacterium
CTGTGCGTCGACAACGGACCGCACATGCGCTTCGGCACGCGCGGCACCTTCAAAACCACCCAGGCGGCGCGCGCCGCCGCACTGCTGGGGTGGGCGGCCAACGGGCACGGCGACCGCGTCGGCGGCATCGTCTTCGGCGATGCCGAGGCCGGCATGCAGCACTATCGCCCGACCAAGGATCGCCGGGCGCTGTGGCAGTTGCTGAACGAGCTCACCCGCGCGGGCAGCCACCCGGCACAGGGAGTGGACTGCCTCGAACGCGTGCTCCAGCGCGCCGACCGCGGCGCCGGCACGGGCGCGCTCATCGTGGTCGTCGCCGACTTCAACCGCGAGCCCATGGGGCTCGACCGCGCGCTAGGCCCACTGTGCCAACGTCATTCGGTGGTCCTCGTGCCGGTGGACGACGTGGCCGACCGTGAGCTCCCGCCAGTGGGCCGGGCGCTGTTCCGCGGCGTCGACGGCGAACTGCTGGAGGTCGACACCAGCGACGCCAACGGCCGCATTGCCTACAGCCAGGCCTGGCGCACCCGGCGCGACACCCTGGTGCGTCTGGCCCACCGGCTCGGCGTGGCGGTAATCCCCGTGGCCACCGACGTCGACGTGCACCGGCCGCTCATGGAAGGGCTGTTGCGGCGTGCCCGTTCGAGGGCAAGGCTGTGAACCCCAATCTGCTCGGCGACCAGCTGCGCGACATTCGGGGTCTGGACGAGATCCCCTGGTGGCCGCTTGCACCCGGCTGGTGGCTGGTCGCCATCGGCGTGCTCGCCCTGCTGTGGCTGCTGAGCAATCGACGGCTGGCTGTGCCGCGTTGGTCAAGGCCGGTTCGGCGGGTCGCCTGGCAGCGCGCGGCGGCCCGCGAACTGCACCAGCTGCGGCGGCGGGTCGCCCGCGACGACAGCAAGCTGCTCGCCGGCGAATTGTCCGAACTGCTGCGCCGGATTGCCATCGCCCGCTGCGGCCGCGAGAGCTGCGCCGGGCTGACCGGTCCAGCCTGGCTCGAGTGGCTGGCGGCCCACGACCCGGTCGGCTTCGACTGGGTGCGCCATGGCACGCTGCTGACCCGCCTGCCGTATGCGCCGCCGAGCCAGGGCGAGAAGGCCACCGTGCTGCAGACACTGATCGACGCTGCGCTCGCCTGGACGCGCCCTGCCACGCCGGCTTGCACGACGGCCTCGTCGGCGGAGCTCGACCGTGCAGTTTGAGTTCGCGTCGCCCTGGATGGCGCTGCTGCTGCTCGCGCCGCTGGCGGCCCGCCTGTTTTGGCCCCGCCTGGTGCGCGAGGACGCTCCTTCCGAGCAACGCCGCGAGACCCTGCTGCACCCAGGCCTCGAGCACCTGCGTTCGAGCTTCAGCGTACGTCGCCCCGGCACCGCCATGGCGAGCCGCATCGAGGGTGCGCTGCTGCTCCTGACCTGGACGGCCCTGACCCTGGCACTCATGGAACCGCAGTGGCTCGAGGCGTACACCGAGACCCGTCAGGAGGGCTACGACCTGATGCTGGCGGTGGACACCTCGCGCTCCATGACGGCGGAAGATTTCTCGCGCGCCGGACGTCCCGTGAGCCGCATGGCGGTGCTCAAGGGCCAGATGGACGAGTTCATCGTCAATCGCAGCGGCGATCGGATCGGTCTGGTGGTGTTCGGCCACCAGGCGTTCGTGCTCTCGCCGCTGACCTATGACCTGGCCGCGGTGCGCGTGCAGCTCGACGACGTGACCCCGGGCATCGCCGGCGACGGCACCGCGATCGGCGATGGCCTGGGCCTGGCGGTGAAGAAGCTGCGAGAGCGCCCGCCCGGCTCCCGCGTGCTGGTCCTGATCACCGACGGCCAGAACGACGGCGGCCTGATCCCGCCGCGCGAGGCGGCGCGGCTGGCGGCCCGGGAAGGCATCCGTATCTACACGATCGGCGTCGGCAGCAACGACGAGCAAGTGCGGCTGCTCGCGCCGGACTACCGCAGCTACGAAGTGGCAGAGGACCTGACCATCGACGAACAACTGCTGCGCCAGATTGCCGAGACGACCGGGGGGGCGTACTTCCGAGCGACCGATGCCAACGCCCTGAGCGGCATCTACGCACGCATCGACGAACTCGAGAAGACCCGCGCCGAATCCCGCACCGTGCTGATTCCGCAGCCGCTGTACGCCTGGCCGCTGGGCGCCGCCGCCCTGGCCTGGCTGGCGCTGGGGCTGTTCCCGGGCGGGCGTGGTCGCCGCCGGGTCGGAAAGAGCAATGCCTGAGAGCGGTTTCCATTTCGCCCACCCGGCCTGGCTGTGGGCCCTGCTGCTACCGCTTGCGGTGTGGCTGTGGACACGCCTGACCACGCCGGTACACGACCTGAGCCGTTACCGCGATTACGCCGACGCGCACCTGCTCCCGCACCTGACCGGGGTGCGTCCGCCCTCCGCGACGGCGATGTGGCGCCGTTTCCTGATCTGGACGGCAATCTGGACCCTGCTCGTGCTGGCGGCGGCGGGGCCGCGCTGGGACTACCGCGATGTCCAGCTGTTCCGCCCGGGCATCGACGTCATGGTGCTGCTCGACTTGTCGCGTTCCATGGATACCACCGACGTCGTGCCCAGCCGTCTGGGGCGGGCTCGCCAGGAGATCGAAGACCTGCTGCGAGCCCAGTCCGGCGTGCGTGTGGGGCTGATCGGCTTTGCCACCGTCACCCACGTCATCTCTCCACTGACCGAAGACGGCACCAACCTGCAGCACCAGTTGCCGGCGCTGTCCACCGACCTCGTGCAGCTCAAAGGCAGCCGCGTGACCGAGGCCATGCTGCGGGCCCGCCAGGTCCTCAACGGCCAGCCGAAGCAAAGCACCCGACACGTGCTGTTGATCAGCGACGGGGACTTCGGCGACGAGGGCTACCTGGACGTCGCCGCCGAACTCGCGGCCGACGGGATTCGCATTCACGTGCTCGGTGTCGGTACCGCCGCGGGCGCGCCGGTGCCCGGGACCGACGGTCAACCCCTGCGTCACCCGCGGCACGGCACGGTGATATCCGGCCTGAACGACAGTCAGCTCAAGGCAATCGCCGAGGCGGGCAACGGTATCTATCGCGAGGCCGGCTACGGCGAGGACGACACCGAGGCCCTGCTCCGGGTATTCGCCGAGCGCGGCGCGGCCGAGGCCCTGGCCGACCAGCGCACCCGGGTCTGGCACGAACGCTACCAGTGGCTCGCCGGGCTAGCGATGCTTGGCCTGGTACCGCGTTTTCGCCGGCGCCGCACCGCCGGCGGGGTGGCGCGATGAACGGCCCCAGGTTTGGCGTTGCCGTGCTGCTTGCCGTCTGGGCCCCCTGGGTCGGGGCGGGCCTGTTTACCAACCACGAGCAGGAGGCGGCCGGGGCGTTCGCCGAGGGACGCTTTGACGAGGCCGCCGCGGGTTTCACCGACCCCTACCGCAAGGGCGTCGCGCTTTATCGGGCGGGTGACTACGGTGCCTCGGCCGACGCCTTTGCCGCCGTCACCCGCGAGGAGGTGCGTACCGATGCTGCCTACAACCGCGGCAACGCCCTGCTGCGGGCGGGCCGTCTCGAAGCAGCGGTGGCCGCCTACGAGGAAGCGCTGACCCGCCAGCCGGATCACGCCGATGCCGAGCACAACCTCGGCCTGGCCCGGGTACTGCTCGCCGATGCTGCCACCGCGCCGGCGGAGCAGGAGGAACAGGTGGAAGAGCAGGAGACCCCGCCCGAGGAACAGCAGGAAGAGGAGCAAGC
>JARRQB010000199.1:0-3717 GCA_037382265.1 Gammaproteobacteria bacterium
TATAGCGCGCAACGCCGACCTTCTCCCATCGGCCGGGCGCCCTGGCGCTGTTCGACGGCACCCCGCAGCCGGCGGACCAACGGCCCCGCGACTGGGTGGTCTGACCCGGCCATTCCCGCGCGCCATGGGCACCCTTCGGCACGGTCACCCGTGCTCGCGGTCGGATCGTTGCCGGCAGCGGCGTCGCTACCCGCCCGCGACGCATTAGAATGCGCCCATGGCGTTTCTCAACGGCATCACGATCTTGTTGGTCTACCAGCTGCTCGGCGAGGTGCTGGTGCGCTACTTCGGCTGGCCGGTGCCCGGGCCGGTGGTCGGGATGCTGCTGCTGTTCCTGACCCTGGCCGTGCGCGGCCAGGTCGGCGACGGGCTGTCGCGCGGGGCCGGCGCGGTGCTCAAACACCTGCCCCTGCTGTTCGTGCCGGCCGGTGTCGGAGTGATCACTCACTTTGACCGCATCGTCGATGATTGGATCCCCATGCTGCTCGCACTGACCCTTGGCACCGCGTTCACGCTGGCCGCCACGGCGTTCCTGATGCTGGCCGCGCAGCGGCTGCTCGGCCGCGGAGGCGGGCGATGAACCCGGGCGATCTCGGCCAGATCTGGGTCTACCTGGCGACCTCGCCGCTGCTCGGCCTGACCGCCACCCTGGTCGCCTATCTGCTCGCCCATCGCCTGTACGCCGCGAGCGGCCACAACCCGCTGCTCAATCCCGTATTGACCGCGGCGGCGGTGCTGATCGCGCTGCTGCTGGCCACCGACACCCCGTACAGCCACTATTTCGAGGGTGCCCAGTTCGTGCACTTCCTGCTCGGCCCGGCGACGGTGGCGCTGGCCGTGCCGCTGTACCGGCAGTCGGCCAAGCTGCGCAAGGTCTGGCTGCCGCTGACCGTCGGCCTGCTCGGCGGCGTTTGCGCCGGCGCCCTGGGTTCGGTGGCGCTCGCCGCGCTGTTCGGCGCCGATCAGCAGACCCTGCTGTCGGTCGCGCCCAAGTCGGTGACCGCTCCGGTCGCCATGGGGATTTCCGAGCGCATCGGCGGCCTGCCGGCGCTGACCGCGGTGCTGGTGGTGATGACCGGCATCGCCGGCGCGGTCATGGGTACCAAGCTGCTCGAGCTGCTCCGCGTCAGGGACGACGCCGTCAAGGGGGTCGCCATGGGGGTGTCGGCACACGGTATCGGCACCGCGCGCGCCTTCCAGATCAGCGGCGAGATGGGCGCCTTCGCCGGGCTGGCGATGGCCTTGAGCGCCTTCGCCACCGCCCTGCTGCTGCCCTGGCTGCTGCGCTGGGTGGGTCTGCTCGCTTGACGCCCGCGGCGATGCCGGACTGGCTGCTCGCCGCCACCCTGCTGCTCGGCTGCCCCGCCGCCTGGTGGCTGACCGGGCGCATCCGCCGGCACGCGCTCGCGCGCGGCGTGCTGGACCTGCCCAACCCGCGCAGTTCGCACACCGAGCCCACGCCGCGCGGCGGCGGGCTGGCGATCGTCGCCGTGGTGCTGGCCGGCCTCCCGCTGCTGTGGTGGCAGGGGGAGCTGCCCGCCCGGGTGGTGGTGGCGATCGCGGGGAGCGGCGCGCTGATCGCCTGGGTGGGCTGGCGCGACGATCAGCGCCATGTGGCGGTCCACTGGCGCCTGGCGGCGCACCTGCTCGCCGCCGCCTGGGGGCTCGCCTGGCTGGGCGGCCTGCCGCCGCTCGAGATCGCCGGCCGCACCCTCGAGCCGGGTTGGGTCGGCACGGTCCTCGGCGTCCTCTACCTGACCTGGCTGCTCAACCTGTACAACTTCATGGACGGCATCGACGGCATCGCGGCGGTCGAGGCCGTCACCGTGGCGGCGGGCGGGGCGCTGGTGCTCTGGCTCGCCGCGCCGCAGGCCGGCTGGTACGTCCCGCTGCTGCCGGCCGCCGCGGCCGCCGGCTTCCTGGCGTGGAATTTCCCACGCGCCCGCATCTTCATGGGCGACGGCGGCAGCGGCTTCCTCGGCCTGCTGTTCGGGCTGCTGTCGCTGCAGGCGGGCTGGCTGGCGCCCGAACTGGCTTGGGCCTGGCTGATCCTGCTCGGGGTCTTCGTGGTCGACGCCAGCTGGACCCTGCTGCGCCGCCTGACCCGCGGCGAGTCACTCCACCAGGCGCACCGCGGCCACGCCTACCAGGTCGCCGCCCGGCGCGTCGGCTCGCACGTGCCGGTCACGGCCGCCGTCGCGCTGGTCAACCTGGCCTGGCTGTGGCCGCTGGCGGCGCTGGTCGCGACCGGCCGGGTGTCCGGTCCAGCCGGGCTGGCGCTGGCGTATGCGCCGCTGCTCGCGGCCGCGGCGGCGCTGTCGGGTCGAGCCGCGCCCTGAGGCGCGGGCACGCTTCGGTTAGAATGGCGCGCTCCGTCGCGCTCCGCAGGCAGCTTTATGTCGCCAACCCGCGCAACCAGCCTGATCGAACGCCCCTGGTTCATTGCCGCCGCCCTGGTGGCGGTGATGTTGCTCGGCTTCGCGATCCGCTTCGACAGCCTGTCGATCTGGCTGGACAACAAGGACCGCTACTTCTTCGCCGACGGCGAAATCCCGCTGCTGCTCGGGGTGGACGGCTACTACTACCTGGACATCGCCCAGCAGGTGCGCGAGGGCCGCTACCGGGCCCACGACCCGCGGCGCCAGGTGCCGCGCGGCTACGACCGCCCGGAGACGCCGGCCTTCCTGTCTGTGCTGCTCGCGGGCTTGGCGACGCTGTCCAACGCCCCGCTGGAGTGGGTCGCGATCCTGATGCCCCCGTTCCTGGGGATACTCCTGGCACTGCCCACCTTCCTGCTCGCCCGCGCACTCGCCCTGCGCGCGCGGTTTCCCGGCATCTCGGCCGAGCAGCGGGGCGGTGCCGCGGTGGTCATGGGCCTGGTGGCCGCGCTGTTCGCCCTGCTGTCGCCCTTCTTCGTCGCCCGCAGCGGCATCGGCTGGTACGAAACGGACAACCTGAACCTGACCTTCGCGGTGCTGGCCGCCTACCTGGCGCTGCGCTACGCCGACGCGCCGGACGCGCGCCGGCGCCACGCCTGGTTCGCCGCCTGGGCGGTCAACCTGCTGCTGTTCCTGTGGTGGTGGGACCAGACTCACGTCCCGGTGCTCGGCCTCGCCGGGCTGCCGATGCTGGTCGCGGTGATCAGCGTCGGCCGGCGGGCGCGCGCCGACCTGATCTCCCTGCTTGCGGCCTTCGGCGTGTTGGCGCTCGTCCTGGGGCTCTGGCAGGGCTTCGAGATGCTCGACCCGCGGGCCTATGTCGACGAGCTGGCCGGCCTGTTCCGCTATGTCACCGATGCCAATACCGACGCCGTCTTCCCGCAGACCGGCCAGGGCGTGAGCGAGCAGCGCCACATCGGCTGGGGCAGGTTCGTCACCGACAGCGCGGGCGGTTGGCTGCCGTTCGGCGCCGCGTCGCTGGGTCTGCTGGCGCTGGTGGTGGCGGTCAGGCACTACGCCCTGTACTTGCTCGCGCTGGGCGTCGTCGCGGCCCTGTCCCTGTCGGGGCCTAGATTCATCATGTTCACGGCGCCCTTGTTCGGACTGGGCGTGGGCTTCCTCGCGTTTCTGTTGTGGAACTTGCGCTGGGCTCCGCCGTGGCGTCTCGCCCTGCTGGCGGTGCAGGTCCCGGCCGCCGCCTGGCTGCCGGACGCGAAGGCACAGGAGTACGACAAGCTGGTACCGCGGCGCGCGCCGGTATTGCTCGACGCGATGCTGG
>JARRQB010000200.1:0-8002 GCA_037382265.1 Gammaproteobacteria bacterium
TGCTGGAGGACCCGAACCCGCTGGAACGCTCGAAGCTGGAGGCCCTGCGCGCCGTGATCGACCGACTCGGCGCCATGCCGTGCGTCCAGCGCGTCGAGAGCCTGTTTTCGGTCCCCCACGTGCGCAGCGTGGACGACTTCCTGCAGAAGGACCCCTACCTGGCGGAACTGCCCGAGACCCAGGAGGCATCCGACGAACTGCTGCGCGAGGCCCTGAAAAACCCCTTTGTCCGCCACGTCCTGCTGTCGGCGGACGGCCAGGCCATGGCCGTCGCGGTGATCCTCAAGCAGGTCCGCGACGGGGTCGACGACGAGCAGCTGACCGCGCGCATCGACCAGGTGACCCGACCGCTCGAAGCGCACTACGACAGGGTCTACAACATCGGCTTTGCCTACGTCCGCAACGAGATCGCCCAGCGCATCGTCGCCGAACAGGTCTCGCTGCTGCCACTTGCGATCGGCGCCCTGCTGGTCGCGCTGTTCGTCCTGCTGCGCCAGCTCGTCGACGTGCTCACCCCCATCCTGACTGCCGGACTCAGCATCTTGTGGACTCTCGGCATGATGGGCCTGTTCGGCATCCCGCTGAACGTGGTGACCTCGACCGTCCCGAGCCTGCTCATCGTCGTCGGCTCGACCGAGGACATCCATCTGCTGTCGGAGTTCCGGCACGGCCAGCGCGACGGCCTGGGTGTATCGATGGCGATCGAGCGCATGGCCCGCAAGATGGGGCGCACCGTGCTGCTCACGTTCATCACCACCTACGCGGGCTTTCTCTCGGTCGGCCTCAGCGGCATCGAGGTCCTCTGGCAGTTCGGCCTGACCGCGTCCACCGGCCTGGCGTTCAACTTTTTGATCACGATCTCCCTGATACCCGCGCTGCTCAGGCTGAGCGGTCACTGGCAACTCGACGGGCGCAGGCAGGTGTTCAATCGCGCCGGCTTCAACGCGGCCGCGGTCTACTGGCGCTGGCTGCACCGCCATCGGCACAACATCTTCGTCGCGCTGGCCGTCGCCAGCGCCGCCGCCGCGTTCGGCATCCCCTCGATCCAGGTCAACCACAACGCCATCGACAGCCTCGGCACCGGGTCGCGCGTCGGCGCCGACGTGGCACGGCTCAACGAGCGCTTCGCCGGACTGGAGTCCTTTTCCGTGGTGGTCGACTCGGGCATCCAGGACACCTTCCTCAAGGTCCGCTACCTCAACGAACTGGTAAAGATCCAGGACTACCTGAAGGAGACCGGCGAGGCCCGCTCGACAACCTCGTTCGCCGACTACATCGCTCTGCTGAACGGCGCCTTCCAGGAGTTCGACTCCGCCCGCATGCCGCTGTCCGACGAGGTGGTCGACGAATTGATGATCTTCCTCAACTACGACCGGGTGAAGGGCTACGTGACCGAAGACTACAGCCGCGCCCGTATCCTGGTACGGCACGACATCTCCTCGAGCGCCGAACTCAAGAACCTGATCGAGCGTCTGCAGGCCTTCCTCGACGAACAGATCGACCCGGGGCTGCGGACCCGGGTCACCGGCGATTCGGTGTTGACCCTCTCCGCCACGCGCTCGATGATCAGCGGCCAACTGCAGTCGATTCTGCTGCTGCTGACCTTTTTCGTCCTGATCATTTCGTTCCTGTTCACCGACCTCCGCGTCGGCCTGCTCGCGGCGCTGCCCAACGTCTTTCCGGTACTGGTGCTGTTCGGCGTCATGGGCTATGCGGGGATACCGCTGAACATCGGCACCACCATGGCCGCCGCCATCGCGATCGGCATCGCGGTGGACGACACGATGCACTTCATGCTGCGCTACAACCAGGAACTTAAGTCCTCCAAGAGTCAGGCGCGGGCGATGCACATGACCATCCACGAGGAGGCCCTGCCGGTCCTGTCGACGTCGATCGCGCTGATCGCCGGCTTTCTGGTGTTCTCCCAGTCGGACTTCGAACCGGTTGCCCAGTTCGGTCTGCTGAGCGCTCTGGTGATCGGCACGGCGTTGCTGGCGGACTTCGTCATCACCCCGATCGCGATTGCCGCGCTGCGCCTGGTTACCCTGTGGGATCTGCTCTCGTCTCACCTGCAGCAGCAGGTCATTCCAATGAGCCCGCTGTTTCGCGGTATGCGCGCCTGGCAGGTACGCCGCTTCATACTTTCCAGCGCAGTGCTCGACTTCGCCCCCGGCGACCACGTGTTTCGGCGAGACGACGACAGCAACGAGCTTTACCTGGTCATGCAGGGGGTGGTCGAGGTCAGCGTCCCCGCGGAAGGCGTCTCCGCGGAGCTGGTGGTCGACGAGTTCGGCGCCGGCGAGGTGTTCGGGGACATCGCCATGCTCGCCGAGGAGCCGCGCCGGACCAACGCGGTGGCCCTGACCCACACCACCCTGCTGGTGCTGACGCGCGAGGCCATCGCCAGCGCCACGCTGTTTCACCCCTTCATCAGTTCCCGACTCTTCTACAATCTAGCGAGGGATGTCAGCCGGCGTTGGGTCGACTTCATTGCCCGCGTCAAGGCCAGGGAGGACATTGCAACGAAAGCGACCGAGGAGGACGACAACGGTGCCTACTAGCCGAGCCGCGGCGCGGGAGCGTACTCAGGCGCGAACCCTTTGCGCGCTGGCGTTCGGCCTGCTGGCGGCGGCTGTGACGGTCGACGCCCGCTCCGTGTATTTTGCCGAGCCCTACACCGGCAAGAAGGTGACCGAATACGACGTCGAATTGCCGGTCGACCGCACGCAACACCGCGCCTTTTCCATTCCCGCCGATTGCAACGCCGTCGTCGAGGCCGCCGCTCGGGGCGCGGCGCAGTGGGGAACGCGCGTCGAAAGCAACGTCTGGTGGAAGGTCGAACACGACTGTCGCTATCACGCCTTCCTGCACCGCCACGACGTGGAGCCGGTGCACGACTACGTCACCGGCTACGACTTCATGAACGCTTACTTGCGCGACCTGCCGATGGGCGCCCGCTGCAGTTATCCGGGCGTCGACCCGACGCTGCCGGCCTGCCAACCCCTGCCGCCCGGTGTGCCGGCGCTCGCGAGCCTCCTGCCGTTCACCGATCGCGGCGCGGATGCGCACCGTCTCGACTTGGCGCCCTGCCGAATCCGAAGCGGTATCTTTCGCGGTCGGGTGGTGCGCGACGAGGCCGGCGTGCACTGCGAGGCCGACCCGGACGCACCCGGCTTCCGCGTCATTTCGGTCGACTACGCCGACGTCAACGGCGATCGGGTGCTCGACGTCGTGCTGCGTCTGATACCGCTGGCGCCCGGGGCGAGCCGGATGCCGATCATCCTGCCGCTGACCCGCCAGAGCCCGGACGAGCCGTTCACCGTGCCCGAACAGGTCGTCGTACCGCCCAACGGGCGCGCACCCTAACACCGCGCCGGAGCCGGACGCGTTACTCGCCGCCCGCCTCCGGCCAGCGCTGCGGCACCCGCTGCAGCTCGCTGGCGTCGTAGCCGGCGTCGGCCACCACCTGCGCCAGCTCGGCGTACTCGGCCTCGCCGAGGTCGGGGCGGCGGGCCATCAGCCAAACGTAATCGCGCTTGCTGCGGCCGATGACGGTACGCTGGTAGTCCTCGTCGACGTAGAGCACCAGAAACTCGGACCGGTTGGGCCAGACGAACTGCATGCCCCAGACCGCGTTGTCGTCGGGACTGACGAAGCCGGTCGGCCGATAGACCTTGAGCGGCCCGTCGAACGCCCCGTCGCGAAACCCCATGAAGCGCTCCAGATCCAGCCCGGTGACCGTGTCCGGGGGCTCGCGCGATACCGACTGGCAGCCGGAGAGGACGACGCCCAGCCCCAGGGCGAGTAACAGCTGGCGCGCGCTCATGCCCCGGCCCCGCTGTCGGCCAGGCGATCGCCGAAGACCGGCTCGTAGCGCAGCGTGCGGCCGCTTTCGAGCACCGACTCGAGCGCCAGCCAGCGCCCGTCAGCGAGCGCGTACCAGACGCGGATGTCGACACCCTCGGCCTGCGCCAGCACACGGTAGCCCTCGGCTGGGACCTTGCCGGTGCCGAGCGCGAGCAAGGTCTGGCCCAACGGCACGACCTCGACATCGATCACCTGACCGGTCTGGGCATTGAGCAGTCTACGCTGTGCGAGGAAATCCCGATTCCAGTACGCGAAGGTCATCAGGCAGGCGTCCTCGACCCGCCGCGTCCCGTCCCCCGTCGACAGCGCGAAGGCCTCCGCACGCCGCTCGCCGCGGACGGTGTAGCGCTCGCCGTTGGCGTCGGTCTCGGCGCGAATGGACTTCAGGCAGCCCTCGCGCCAGACCTCGGTGGTGACATGTCGGTAGCTGTACACCGGCACCAGCAGCACCCTGACGTCAAAGTCCGCATCGATCTCGATCACGCGGACGCTGCCGTCGTCCTGGATACGGAAACGGTGGTAGCCGATCTTCTGTTCGTCCAGCATGACCCGGAACCGCAGTTCTTCGGGCCGATCGGTGCTGGCGCCGCCGGCACCGGACAGCAGCAGTGCCAGCGCCGCGCCCCAGCCGATAACGGTGCTACGGGTCGGTCTCATGGCTTCGCTCCCGAAGATGCCGCGCGCCCGCCAGCGCCGCGGGGCGGGCCGGGCAGGAAGGCGTTGGTGCGACGGATGTAATCGGCGTAGGCCGGACGACGTTCGCCGATGTCCTGCTCGAGCAGGGAAACGCCGGACACCTTGAGCAACAGAAAGGTCATGAGCAGCGGCGAGACGATGGCCCACCAGCCACCGGCGCCGAGGGCGATCAGGAAGAAGCCCCACCAGACACAGGCGTTGCCGAAATAATTCGGGTGACGGGTGTAGCGCCATAGCCCGGTGTCGAGAACCTTGCCGCGATTGGCCGGATCGGCCTTGAAGCGCGCCAGCTGCCAGTCACCCATCGCCTCGAAGACCATGCCAAGCGCCCACAGGGCGACCCCCAGTCCGTCGAGCACGCCGAGCGGCTGGTCCCCGAGGATCGCGGCCAACAGCGGCAGCGACACGATCCAGGCGATGACGCCCTGGAAGCCGAAGACCAGGTAGACGCTCTTGAAGCCGAAATGCGGCTGATTGCGTTCCCGAATGGCCCGATAGCGCCGATCCTCGCCCTCTCCCCAGTTGCGCCAGGTGATGTAGGCCGCGAGCCGCAGCGCCCAGATCGTCACCAGGCCGAGCACTAACGCACCGCGGGTCGCGAGTTCCGGCGCCTGCGCGGCGTAGACCGCGGCAGCCAGCACGAACATCGGCGCCCACAGGCTATCGACGATGCTGACGTCACGCCGCCACAGGCTGAGGAGCCAGGTGGCGACGCCCGCCACCAGCATGGCGAGCAGGCCGTCGACGTAGACACTCCCATCGAACATCCCGATGCACCCCGTCACGGCGGCGGTCGGCCGGCGCGTCGACCCGGCGTCGAGTCGCGCGGCCAGCGTCGTCAGACCCGGCGTCACCAGGGCCCAGCCGACGGCGAGTGCCGCCAGAGCCGCGCTCTGGTCGACCAGGGTCGCCGCGCCCAGCCCGGCACCGGCCAGATAGGCCAGCGGGCCGCCCACCGCCCCGAACAGTGTCGCCAGCACGGGTCGGGGCTTGAGCCAGCCCAGGCTGACGTTCAACGTAGTCGCAAACGCCACCCACATCGTCATCATCCAGTACGGGGCCAGCCCTGGGTGCCACTGCCCGGCGGTAAAGCTGATCCAGCCGGTGGAGGCCAACGCCGAATCGAACACCGCCCCGACCGCGAGGGCCACCGCGAGCAGCACCCATTCGGCCCGAACATCGCGCGCCGTGGCCAGATGATGCAGTACCACCCCCAACACCACCAGCGGTCCGGCCCAGGGCACACCGTGTGCGGCCCCCAACACGCAGGCGAACCAGGCGACCTGGAACAGGGTGAAATTAATCAGCGTTCGCATCACGCGCCCTACCGTTTCAGGCGTCCGGCCGCTCGAACAGGTAGTGGCTGACCCACCACTCGCCGCCCTCGGCATAGCCGAACAATTCGGCGCAGGCCATGAAGAACAGCCGCCAGCGCACCCACCACAGGTCGGCTTCGGCGGCACCATAGGTGTCGCGCAGGATGGGCATGACCTGCTCCCGCCGCCGGTCCATCAGGGCCAGCCAGGCATTCAGCGTCTGCTCGTAGTGCCGGCCGTTCCAGCGCCAACGCCGCACCAGCGTCAGGTCTTGCTGGAAGTGCAGAGGAAGGTCGTCGCTCGGCATAATGCCACCGCTGAAAAAGTGCCGACTCATCCAGTCCGAGGGGCCGCGATCGACGAATGTGTAAGGCGAGTTGCGATGACAGAAGATGTGCATGAAGAAGCGCCCGCCGGGGACCAGCCAGCCACCGATGCGGGCCAGCAGGCGCCGATAGTTGCGCATGTGCTCGAACATCTCGACCGAGACGACCCGATCGAAGGTCTGCCCGATGTCGAAATCGTTCATGTCGGCGGTGATCACGCGGACATTGGCAAGGCCCCGTTCCGCCGCCAAGCGTTCGATGCGGGCGCGCTGCGAGTGCGAGTTGGACACCGCAGTGATTTCCGCACCGGGGTAGCGCTGGGCCGCGTACAAGGTGAGTGACCCCCACCCGCAGCCGAGTTCGAGAATGCGCTGACCGTCGGCCAGGCCGGCGCGCTCGCAGGTCATGCGCAACGCCACCTCCTCCGCCGCCTCGAGGGTTTCGATACCGTCGCCCCAATAGCACGAGCTGTACTTGCACCGTGGCCCCAGGACCAGCTCGAAAAAGCCCGCCGGGACCTCGTAGTGCTGCTCGTTCGCCTTCTCGGGCAGCGGTGCGACCGGACTCGCGTCCATGGCGGCCACGAACTCGCTCAACCGCTCCGCCACACGCTCCGGGTTGTCCGGGGACAGTTCCCTGAGCCGCTCCCGGAGCAGCCTGCGAATCCCCGCCCGGCTAACCTTGTCCGGTACCAGCCCCTGCTCTACCCAGCCGATCGCCGTTGCACCGGGCATCACCGCGGGCGGCGGGAAAATCCACGCGCACTCGGGTTCCCGTCCCCGGCCGGCTGCTGAAAGCGACCGGCCAGCCAAAGCGTTCGGAAAATCGCCGGACGATGGTCAGGCCGACGCCGTGGCCGCCGGCGGGAGCGGTCGCGCCCCGGCTGAAGGGCTCGAAGGCGGTCGCTACCCGTGCCTGGTCGAAGCCGGTACCGCTGTCCTCGATGATCACGCCCCGCGGCTCGACGACGACGCGAATGGTGCCCACCTCGGTGTAGGCGAAGGCGTTGCGCAGCAGATTGCCGAGTAACGCGGACAAGGCCTTCTCGGGGCCTTCGACCCACAACCGGCAGGCCGCGTCCAGTTCGACCTCCACCGGCTTCCCGCGGCCGATCAATTCCAGCTGCTCGAGCTCCGCGGCGATGAGGTCGTTGACGCACACGCGGTCGACGGGTAGCCCGCGTTCGGTTTCGCGCGCCAGCAGCAGAAAGGCCTCGACCAGGTCTTCCATGTCGCGGGCGGAACGGGCGACACGCGCCAACGCGTCGCGCACCGGCCGGGACAAGTCGGCGCGTTCCCGCAGGGTGTCGGTGGCGACGCGGATCACCGTCAGCGGCGTGCGCAACTCGTGGCTCACGTCGCGGGTGAAGTGACGTTCACGCTCGACGAAGGCGGCGAGGCGCTCGGCAAAGCGCTCCAGGGCCGCGGCGAGGATGATCACCTCCGCATCGGCGTCCGGCGGCAAGCGTTCGGCGGCGAAGGGCGCCGGCGAAGGGGCGTCGGGATCGAGCCGGTTGACCTCGGCCGCCAGCCGGGTGATGGGCGAGACCGCACGCTGCGACGCCCGGTAGGCCAGCCAGACCGAGAGATAGAGCACCAGCAGAACCACTGCCAACGGCACCAGCCCGAAGAAGGCGGCAAGCTCGTTGACCCGTTCGCCGTCGAACAGCAGGTAGAGGCGTCGGGTATCTCGGCTGGTCACGTAGACGGTGGTGAAGCCGCGGCCGGCAGGCAGGTCGTGAAAGCCGTCGGTCAGACCGCGCAACTCCGTCGGCAGCTTAGCGTCGCCCCCAACGCC
>JARRQB010000201.1:0-3693 GCA_037382265.1 Gammaproteobacteria bacterium
ATCGACGATGTGCGCATCCGCGGGCGCATGACCGGCGAGATTCCGCGCACCGGCGAACTGGATCCGGACCGCGTGCGCGCGGCGCTGCCGCTGGAACCGCTGCCGACCGCTTTTCCACCCAAGACCGATCTTTCCGGGCGGCCGCCGGCCCTGTGCCAGGGTTGTCCGCATACCGATTCGTTTCGCGCCCTGAACGCGGCGCTGGAAGGCTACGACGACCCCCAGGTGTTTTCCGACATCGGCTGCTACGCGCTCGGCGCGCTGCCGCCGCTGGAGGCCGTGCACAGCTGCGTCGCGATGGGCGCGTCGATCGGCATGGCGGCCGGCGCCGCGCACGCGGGTTACGCGCCGGCCGTGGCCGCGATCGGTGACAGCACTTTCGCACACGGCGGCATCACGCCGCTGATGTCGGCCGTCCAGCAGCACGTCAACCTCAAGGTGCTGGTGCTGGACAACAGCACCGTCGCCATGACCGGCACGCAACGTTCGATGTCGACCGGCCAGAGCCTCGACCAGATCATCCTCGGCACCGGCATCGGCGAGGACCATTTCCGCGTCATCGAGCCGATTCCACGCAACCATGAGCGAAACGTCGAAGTCCTGCGCGAGGAACTCGCCTTCGACGGGCCGAGCGTGATCGTCGCCCGGCGCGCCTGCATCGAGGCGCAGAAGCGAAAAGCGATCTGAGGGCACAGCGACCATGGAAAAAAACATCATTCTCGCCGGCGTGGGGGGGCAGGGCATCCTGTCGATCGCCTTCGTCATCGACCACGCCGCGATGGACGCCGGGTTCAATTTCAAGCAGGCCGAGGTGCACGGCATGGCCCAGCGCGGCGGCGCCGTGCAGTCCAACCTGCGCTACGGCGACGGCACGATCTGGTCCGACATCATCCCGACCGGCCGGGCCGACCTGGAGCTGTCGGTCGAACCACTCGAGGCCCTGCGCTACCGCCAGCTCCTGCGGCCGGGCGGCTGGGTGGTCTGCAGCACCACGCCGTTCGTCAACATTCCGAACTACCCGGACCACGACGCCCTGCTCGACGAACTCGCCGGGATCGACCACCTCGTGCTGGTCGACACGGCCCATTTCGCCCGCGCCGCCGGCAACCGCCGCTCGCAGAACATGGTCACGCTGGGCGCGGCTTCCCCGCTGCTCGACTTCGAGACCGACCGCCTGCTCGCCTTCGTCGAAAAGCTGTTCGCCGGCAAGGGCGAGAAGATCGTGCGGGTCAACCAGCGCGCTTTCCGCCTCGGGCGAGCGGCCGGCCTGTTCTTCCGCGGCCTCGCGGAAGCGGGCGTGGCCAGGCGCAGTGCGCTGGAGCTCGTCAACAAGCTCGACCCGGAGACCCTCGATCCCGTCCACGCCACGGCGTGGGCCGAGGCGCTCGCCGGCGATGACGACCTGCTGGACGCGGTGCTGGGCGAAGACGGCGCGGTCGCCTGCGACCGGGTCCCGACGGTGGCATGACGATGACCTTCGATACCGACCGGATTCACCGGATCCTCGCCGCGGCGCACGCCGAGGGCCGCGAAAACCTGTACGAGCACGAGTGCTACGACATCCAGGCCGCCATCGGCGCCGAGGCCGCACCGGCCAGCCGCCTGATCCCGATCGACCGGCACCCGACCGCCGCCGACCTCGAGCAGCTGAGCGGTGACCGGGTCGTGCTGAAGGTGGTCTCGCCGGACATCACCCACAAGACCGAGGCCCGCGGCGTGCGCATCGTCGCGCGGGAAATCGGCGCCGTCGAAGCCGCCTTCGAGCTGATGAAGCGGGAGGTGCCGGAGACGTACGCCGCCTACCTCGAAAACCACCGGGGCGAGATTTCGGCAGCGCTGGCCGGGCGCCGCGGCCGTGGCCTCGAGCAGCGTCTCGCGGACCGCATCGTCGGCATCCTGCTGTGCTCCTACGTGCCGCCGGACGCGCAGGGGTTCGCGACCGAGTTGTTCGTCGGCATCCGTGCGACGTCGGAGTTCGGGCCGATCATTTCGGCCGGTCTCGGCGGCGTCGAGATGGAGATTCTCGCACGGCAGACGCGCAAGGGCGCCGCGGTCGCCATCGCCCCCACCGGGACGATGGACGGTGCGCGCTTTTTCGAGTACTTCCGCCGGACGCTGAGCTACGATCGCCTGAGCGGCGCCATGCGCGGCTCACGGCGCCTGCTGGACGATGCGATCCTGGTGCATTGCTTCCAGGCCTTCATCGACCTCGCCAACCATTTCTCGGCGGTCAATTCCGAGGCCGATTTCCATATTCAGGAGCTCGAGGTCAACCCCTTCGTGGCTGCCGGCGGCCGCATGGCGCCGCTCGACGGCATCTGCCATTTTCGGCCGGCCGGCCCACGGCGCGAGCCGCGTCCGATCGACAAGCTCGGGTGCCTGCTGAAACCGCGCTCAGCCGCCGTCGTCGGCGTTTCCGAACACGGCCGAAACATGGGCCGCATCATCCTCGGCAACATCCTGGCCGGAGGTTTCGACCGCGAACGGCTGCACGTGGTGCACCCGCAGGCCGAATATATCGACGAGGTGGCCTGCGTCGCGCGCGTGGCGGAACTGCCGGCCAAGGTCGACCTCTGCGTGGTGGCGGTCGGAGCCGACCAGGTGTCGCCGGTGATCGACGAGCTGATCGAGCACGACCGGGCCGAGAGCGTGATCCTGGTCCCCGGCGGCATCGGCGAAAAGGAGGGCAGCGCGGCGCTCGAGGCGGACCTGGCGGAGCGGATTCGGCAGGCCCACCGCCAGCCGGGCGGCGGGCCGCTGTTCCTGGGCGGCAATTCGCTCGGGGTCATTTCGCACCCGGGCCGCTACGACACGATGTTCATCCCCGAGGCCAAGCTGCCCAAGTCACGCGGCGCCGCGGTACGGCCGCTGTGCTTCATCTCCCAGTCCGGCGCGTTCATCATCTCCACGCTCAGCGACGAGCCGTGGCTCGATCCGCGCTACGCCCTGTCCATCGGCAACCAGATCGACGTGACCGCCGGCGACCTGCTGGCCTGGCTCGAGAACGACCCCGACGTCGACGTTTTCGCGGTGTACATCGAGGGCTTCCGGCCCTACGACGGCCTCGCCTTCGCGGCCGCGGTCGAGGCCGCGGTGGCGCGCGGCAAGGACGTGGTCTTCTACAAGGCGGGGCGGACCGAGGAAGGACGCTCGGCGACGGCCGGCCACACGGCCTCGGTGGCCGGGGACTACGCGGTCTGCGAGAACGCGATGGCCCAGGCGGGCGCCCTCGTCGCGGCGGATTTCGGCGAGTTCACGGACTTTCTGCGCGTGACCCTGCCGCTGCGCGGCAAGCGCGCCACCGGCAACCGCCTGGCGGCGATTTCCAATGCGGGCTACGAAACGGTCGGCATGGCGGATTCGATCCGCCGCAACGGCGCCGAACTGGTATTGCCCGATTTCGGTGCACGCACCGAGGAGGCGTTGACGAAAATCCTCTTCGACCACGGCCTCGACGGACTGGTCGACGTTCGCAACCCATTCGACGTAACCCCGATGACCGACGATACCGCGTATGCGGACATGGTCGCCGAGGTGCTCGCCGACCCCGGCATCGACGCCGCCGTGGTCGGGATCGTGCCGCTGACGCCGGCCATGCAGACCCTGCCCCCCGGTGAAGGCCACGGCGAGTCGATTCTCGATCCGGGCTCGATCGCGCAGCGGCTGCCTCGCATCGCGGCCGCCGTCGACAAA
>JARRQB010000202.1:0-3685 GCA_037382265.1 Gammaproteobacteria bacterium
GATTGGTCGGCTTCGCCGCGTTGGCCATGGCCGCGCTGGGCTTGGCGGGTTGTTCTGGTTCCGGGACGGGCACCACCTACGGTTACGTCGGTTACAACTACGGCTACTACGACCCGTGGTACCGGCACGACGTGATTGTGGTGCCGCCGGCCGCGCGTCCCCCGCATCGACCGCGGCCGAAGCCTCCGATCCACCACCGTCCAATGCCGCGCCCGACCCCGATGCCGTCGCGGCCCATGCCGCGCCCGGCGCCGGCGCGGCTGCGCTAGCCGGCGCGACGCCGGTCCCTGTGGCGCTTCAGCCGTTGCACAGTTCGTCGAAGCGCTGGCGTACCGCGGCCTCCCGCAGGCGCTCGGCCTCCGGCTGGCTGCCGATGGCCGGACTCTCGTCCCATTGCCCGGTCGCCGGGTTGAACACGGAGAACCTCCAGTGTCGGCCCGCCCGAAACACCTTGCTGACTTGCTGGCCGGCCAGCGAGAGCGCGGCGATCTTGTCGGCCGGACGGGCGCTGCCGGCGTCCGCCGCTGCCGCCGGAGCCGCGCTCGGAGGCGCGTCCTCGCGAAACTGGAACACCGTGTTCAGGGGTTCGCCCTGGATGTCGGGTTCGATCGACTCGATCTCGGGCGCGCGCGCCAGGATGTAGCCGGCCATCAGCCGTCCAAGGTTGTCGTTCTCCGTCTCCAGGGCAGTCACCAGCTTGTCGGCGGCGACCATGCAGCGCTGCAGCCGGTCCGGTCGCTCGACCCATTCGCGGCCGATCATCCAGCCCGCGTCCATGTCGGCATCCATTTTGTCGAAGAAGTCGCGTGCCCGCGCGAGCAACTCCTCGGGAACGTTCAACTCGAGGATTTGCTCGTCGAGAATCAGCTTCAGTAACATCCTGGGTTCCTGGCAGACATCGGGCTTCGTGGAGCCCTCATCCTAGCAGACCCGCCGCGGTGCACTGGCGTCCATTTCTCCCGCAACGAGTGAGCGTCTTCATGCTGATCGAGATCCCCGGCCTGCTCAACGAGGCCCAGTTGGCCAAGCTGCACGAGGTGCTCGGGCAGGGCGAATTCGTCGACGGCCGGCTGACCGCGGGTAAGGCCGCGGCGCGCGTGAAGGACAACCAGGAGGTGGCGCTGCCCCCTGAGCGGCTTGCTCTGCTCTATCGCATACTGATGACCAGCGTGGCGCACAACGAGAGCTTTCGCAGTTTCGTCTTGCCGAACCGCGTGGCCGACTTCATCTTCGCCCGCTATCAGCCCGGGATGCACTACGGCGACCATGTCGACGACCCGATCATGGGCGGCCAGGGACCGAAGTTCCGCACGGATGTCTCCATGACCGTGTTCCTCAACTCGCCCGAGCATTACCAGGGCGGGGAATTGACCATCCGTACCCCTTTCGGCGACCGCCGGGTCAAGCTCGCGGCCGGCAGTGCGGTGATCTACCCATCGTCCAGCGTGCACCGCGTCGCCGACGTGACCGCCGGTGAGCGCCTGGTGGCACTGACCTGGATCCAGAGCTTCGTGCGCGATGCCGCTCGCCGGGAACTCCTGTTCGAACTCGACCAGGCCCGCAACCACTTGCTGAAGACCGAGCCCGATACCGACCACGCCAAGTACGTCGATCGCAGCTACGCGAATCTGCTGAGGATGTGGACCGACGTCTAGAAGCGAGCGGCCCCGGCCAGGGGCCAGGGTTGGGTGCGCCTACGCCTTCGCCAAACGCCCGGCGTCCGAAATGCAAGAAGGGCAGCCAAATTGGCTGCCCTTCTTGCCAGGCCCTCGGTCCTGTACGGTCCAAGCCGGGGCTCAGACGGTACGTGTCAGTACCCGCCTTTGCGGTTGACGAACGGCAGGCCGGCGATGCGGTTGCCTTGCTTGCTGGGGGCCATGGGGAACAGGTTGTACATATCCTTGCTGCTGAGCTTCCGGCCCCAGCGCTTGGACATCTCCTTCAGGATGGCACGTTCCATCGGCTGGTTGCCGTTGTTGTCGAAGTACTCTTCACGCAGGTAGTTCAGGACGTCCATGTGATCCTGGCCGAGCGCGAGGTCTTCCTTCGCGGCGAGCGCGCGGGCGACGTCCTCGTCCCACGCGTGAGGGTCGACGAGGTTGCCGTTGTCGTCGAGTTCGATGGTCTTGCCGTTGACTTCTAACGCCATGTCATGGTTCCTCTCATTTTACCTAAGGTCTTGATCTTGTTCAGGTGCCCTTTTGGAACGGCGTTGGATTATAAGCGAATTCTGATATGCGGCCTACTCGTCCTCGCTTTTTTTCACCGCCTCGATGCCCTTGTGCGGGATGAAGATGCCGCAGCCCATGCGGCGCAGCGGTCCGTAACCCTGCTCCTGCAGGCGCAGGGACTGCTCCGTCGGAAGATCCGCGAGCATTAGGCTGCGCGTGGAGATCGGGCCGTCCGCGCCCTGCAGCTCGGTCGTCCTGCCGCACAGCGCCTTGCGCAGGCGGATGCCTCGCCCGCCCAGGTCGGCAGCGACGCGTTGCATGAAACGGTTCTCGTCGTCGGCCTCGCCCGACTCGAGCACGATGTAGCGTGCAAAGATGGTTCCCTGACGCGACAGCAGGCGCGTCTTTGCCTCGCCTATGGTCAGGCTGTTGCCGGCAATCTCCAGCGTCAGCCCCGCCAGGTCGCGCCGCAGTTGGTCGACCCGCTCGCGCGGCGCGCGGATGACGAGTTTGGTGCGGCGGGAAAGTTGCAACTGCTGCCCCAGCGCAGGGTCCGGGCGTTCCCAGCCGTTTTGCGAGCCGGCGACGTGGATGGTGTGGATGCCGATGCGTTCGTCGTCACCGATCCACGGCGCGGCCGCGCACAGCGCCTCGGCCAGCGGTCGGGCGTGGTCGACCGGCAGCGAGCGGCATGCCACCCTGAACAGGATGTCCACCACGTCGTCCGGGACCTTCGCCGCCAGCGGTTTTTCCTCTTGCCAGAACATGTCTCGCCTCCTCCGGGTCAGTCCTCGGGCAGTCGGGCGCGCAGGGCGTCCCGGTCGAACCACCAGGTGTCCTGCACCAGGACGTCGACCACGTTGCGCAGTCGCACCAGGAATTTGTCGGGGTCGTTCAGCTCGAGGCGCTCGACCCAAAGGTCGAACTGCGCCTGGGTCTGCACGTTGCTGTGCCGGCGCGCCACCCGGCCGAGCAGCTGCTGACTGAAGAACAGCAGGCGGTCGCGGTCGGGGCCGTCCGGCGCACGTACGTCGGCCAGAAAACAGGCGGTCGCGGCGGCCACCGCAGCGCCGTCGGCGTCGTCGGGCGTGTCGTCGATCACGTGACTTAGGAGGTGCACGGTAATCTCGGGGTTGACCGGGTAGGTCACTGCAAGCCAGATACCGTGCCCGAGCGCGGCCAGCGAGTCGGGCTGGTCGCACTGATAGAGCACGTCGCACGCGTCGGCGGCGCGCTCGTAGTCGTCGTCGAGCATGAACAGGTCGAAGGCCGTGCGTGCCACCGGCCAGGCCTCTTCCCCGCGTTCCAGGACCTGCAGGGCGCGGCCGACCTCGAATTCCAGTTCGGCGCGTTCGCGCGGAGGTGCCTGTTCGGGCAGGCGCCGCAGGCGCTCGCGCCATTCCGCCAGGTGGCCCTCGACGCGGGCCTTCTCGCCCAAGTCCTTGGCGAGCGAGTCGGCAGCCGTGTCCGCGAGCTTGTTCGGGTCGAAGTCCTTCATCGGCTGCGTCCTGTGC
>JARRQB010000203.1:0-3685 GCA_037382265.1 Gammaproteobacteria bacterium
CCAGGAGTATTTGCGACGCCGATGCCGGTACGGCCATAGTCGCCATGGTCGAGGCGCACGGTGGTGCAAGTGCCTGGGAAGCGTTGGAATCGATCTACGTTGAGCGAGAGCATCTTTTTGCCGGCCACGAGCAGCCGATTCGATTCAACATCTACGGCGAATACCCGTCGCATCGAATATTCCAGGTCTGGCAGGCGCCGGCAGGCACGCTGGCCTGGGACGGGGAGCGCGCCTGGTCATCGGAATGGCCCCTGGCCGGGCAGCTATACGGCGTACACGCCCGAGCTTGACGTTGCGGCAACAGGACGGTTTTTCGATTACGACTTTGCCCGGCCTTTTGATGAAAAACGGTGGGTGCCGGATGACCCGGAGTCCGTCGACTGGGATACGTCCAGCTCCTATAACAGGAACCCCGAGTAACCGCGTTTAGCCGGCAAGTTTTCGCAAACGCCGAATCCAGCCGTCGTCGAGATGCGGCAACAACTCGATGGCCTGGCGGGCCTCATCGGGCGTGCCGCCGCCGAAAACGATCTGCCATAAGCCGTGCACGGTGATGTCGTGCCCGGGCTGCTCGAAGAGTTCGAACGCGTCGCCGGCGCCGACATCGCCTTCCTGCTCGACCCGCAGGTAAAACCCCAGCCTGCCGCTGGCGAGGAACCGCTGCGGGAAACGGTGATCATTCATGCGAATACCCAGCTTGAAGCAGGGCAGGCGCGGCTGTGCCACCACGGCCATGCTCGAGCCGAAGCGGTAGCGGCTGCCGATCGTTACCGTTGTTTCGTCGACGCCGCTGACAGTCAGGTTTTCACCGAACTGTGCCGGCTCGAGCGATTCGACCCCCAGTTCTTCCGCCCATGTCGCGTAGTGCTTCGCGGGATACACGTAAACGGCCTTGTCGCGGCCACCGTGGACGGTCAGATCCGCCTGCCTGTCGCCGTCGATGTTGGTCAGCGTGACCGCGGCACGGCCTGCCACGGGATGCTTGAATATGGCGGTCGAGACTTCCTTGCCGTCATATGAAACGAGCTTCGGCCGGCCGACCGCGAGCTGTTCGATGCGCGCAGCCATGACTCAGCCCACCTCGAGCTGGCGTCGCCAGTTGTCGTCGCTGATGGCCACCGCCGTCTTCCTCACGATCTCGATGAACTGCGTGGCGTATTCCGGGGAACACTGCGGGTTGACCAGCGCCTGCCAACGGCGCCGGTAGCCGCCACGCGTGATACGCACGGCCGCCAGTTCGCGTTTCGACGGTAGATCGTTCAACACCCAGCCGGCCAGCACGGCAATGCCCTGGCCGGCACGCGCCAGTTCGACGATGGCCTCGGTTATGCGCACCTGGCGGATGCGCGCAGGCCGAACGCCGGCGGGGCGCAGGATGTCATCGACAAACGCAAAGCGTTCGCCCGCGTAAAGCACCAGTGTCGCGTCTCGAAAATTCTCGGGCATCAGGATCTTGCGTGCCGCCAGCCGGTGGTCATGACGCATTACCGCGAACAGCTCGTCGTCGAACAACGGCACCGGTCGCAGCGGCGACGTCGGCTCGGGGTGATTGATGATGGCGATGTCGACCTCGTCGCGCTCGATGGCGCCATAGGTGTCTTCGATGGCCTCGGGCACCACGTCAATGTTGATGTCCGGGAAGCGCTCGACGAGTTCGCGGATCACGAACGACAACCAGCGGTAGCAGGTGTGGCACTGCGTGGTAATACGCAGCTGATGTTCGCGCTCGCTGGCGATGCCCTCGATCTCGTCGATTGCCTGGCCGATGATCCGGTCGATCGACACGGCGGCCGTGGCGAGCCGCCGGGCGGCCGGCGTTGCGTGCATACCGTCGCTGCGGCGAACAAACAGCTCGGTGCCGACGCGTTGCTCGACTGCCGCCAGGCGCTGGCTGACGGCAGGCTGCGACACGTGCATGAGGCGTGCGGTCTCGGTGAGAGAGCCGTACTCGGCGACCAGCCGCACGGTGTCGAGGTCCCGCCGGGAGAGATGAGAAGACATAAGGAAAACTTATTTACCGATAAGAAACATTAAGTGGGATTATAACATGCCTTTTGCTAGCGTTTCTCCACCATATTGGAGACAGGGGGCCCGGACATGGGTATACCAAGACAATGGCTGGTGGTCTTGCTGGCCGCGATCGCAGGCTGTGCCGCGGCGCAGGCACAGCAGGACGACAGCGCACTGAGCATCGAGAAGCTGACCTGGGCGGGCATCAAGATGACGGACGGCAGCACGACCGTCTTCATCGACGCCATCGGCACGGACATCTGGGACGGCAACGCGCCCGGCGGCCTCGTGCCGGTCGAGGCCGACACGCCGAGAACCTACGCACTGATCACGCACGTGCACAACGACCATTTCGACGTCGATACGCTCAAGGGGGTGCTCGGCGAGCGCGGTTACGTGATTTGTCACGAGTCCGTCGCCACGTACGTGGCCTCGCGCGGCCTGCGCGTGATACCCGTAGCGAGCTGGACACCGGTGCGACGGGGCGGGTTCCTGTTTACGCCGGTGCCGGCGGCCGATGGTTTCGGTGCGGAGCAGGTGAGCTGGGTCGTTAGCTGGGGCGGGCGCAGGTACCTGCATGCCGGCGACACGCTGTGGCACGGCAAATTCGACCTGATCGGTGCGCAGTATGGACCGTTCGACACGGTATTCCTGCCGATCAACGGTGCGCGAGTGCAAACGGACCCGATGCAGGAGACGCCGGCCGTGCTGACACCGGCGCAGGCCGTTGATGCCGCCGTGCTGTTGCGCGGCGCACGAGTCGTGCCCATCCATTATGGTGGCCACGCCCCTCCCGGCTATCTCGAGGTGCCGCACCCGCTTGAAGACTTTCTCGAAAGCGCCAGGCAGCGCAACGTGGCCGTCGTGCAGCTGGCGCCCGGGGACTGGTTGAGGGACTAAATCAACCAGTGAAACAGGACGACACGGTTGGTGTAATAAGACAAGGGAATGTCAACGTGCTCTGTGCAGTAAAGATCTCCGAAAACATCGTCTTCGAAGGGCGGATGATCGACCGAATGATTTGTGAAGATCGACGTTATTCGTCCCAATTTGCGGTGCCGTCGAGGTGGTTCAACCGAGCCGCATTAGCGGCGACAGACGCACACCGTGCGCCTACCCGGCAACAACAGCCCGATCGAACTGCAGTTCCTTTTCAAGACGGGCAGCGTCATCTGCCGATACCTGCAAACTATCCCTCAGGCGATCCAGCAGCGCTACATGGCCCTTGGTGATGTCGCCGAAGGCCATCGTCTCTTCCATCGCGGCACTGTATATTTGCCAACTTCGAGAGGACGCATAGTCTGCGGATGAGACATCACCGCCAACGAATTTTGAAGAGATCTTCTCGGCCCAACGGTGAAGCGGCGTAAGCAGCCAGGTGAGCAGCCCCGAAACCGCGAAACCGATCATCCCACTGAATCGCTCCGAGACCAGCGCATTGGCGCCTTCGAAGACCACGAAGAACATGACCGCGAACATGCCGGCCAGAATGCTGTTTTTGATGGTGGACTTGAGCCGAATCTCGTTATCATGCATCTGAAGTTTCAGGATCCCGTAGACCATGATGGGGACATAAAGCAGCGTGGACCCGACATAGAGCTGATCGGTGAGCACCGGCACGTATTGATACCAGCCCGTTGCCGCCAGCAGATAGACGGAGGCCCAGGCCAGGTCG
>JARRQB010000204.1:0-3681 GCA_037382265.1 Gammaproteobacteria bacterium
ATACTTGAACTGCTTTTCCTGGTCTTTCTTGCTGCCGAACATGTCTTGGCTCCCGAGTCAGCTATCGCCCAGCGACTCTCGCGTGCTGCGGATACTGTCGATCGAAACGACGTAAAGGTGTGATCTTGGTGCCAAATCGCCGTGCCGGCATTGACCCGCCTCAACCCACGGGCAAAGGCCCTTTGCGGATGACGCGCCGGGCGTCCCGCCCCCGGGTCACGCTGCCGTCCGGCTCCAACCACACGATGGCCCCAGTCGGGCAGCGCTCGATGGCGACCTTCGACGCCAGGGCGTTCTTGCCGTAGTCGACGGTCGCGAGGTTGTTTTTCACCTCGATCAAGCCCTCCGGCGAGTCCACCGCACAACGCTCGCAGGCGGTGCAGATCATTTCGCACTCGGCCTCGGCGTCGTCGCCGAACTCGCGGTTGCGACAGGCGACCCACAACCGGTGGCTCACCGGGTGGATCTCGAACAGATCCTTGGGGCAGACGGTAACGCAATCGCCGCAGGCGGTGCAGCGCTCGAGCGACACCTCCGGCAGGCCGTGGCGGTCCATGGTGATGGCGTCGAAGTCGCACACCTCGGCGCAGTCTCCCATGCCCAGACACCCCCAGGCGCAGCCCTTGCCACCGCCGCCGACCAAGGCCGCGGCGCGGCAGGACTCGAGCCCGCCGTAAGAGGCGCGGATGTGCGCCACGTGGGTACCGCCGGCGCAGGCGAGCCTGGCCACCCGCTTCTCGACGTTGCCGAGCGACACGCCGAGAAAGTTCGCGATGATCTGGTTCATTTCGCCCGAGTTGACCGTGCACCGACCGGGCTCCACGTCGCCGGCGACCAGCTTTTCGGCAAAGGTTCGGCAGCCGGCGGTGCCGCAGGCGCCGCAGTTGGCCTTGGGCAGCAGGTCTTCGACCTGGTCGATGCGCGGGTCCTCGTAGACATACAGCCAGCGGCTGGCGATCGCCAACAGGCTCGCCAGCACGATACCCAGGACGGCCATGAACCCGACCGCCGTGCCGAAGAACTGCAGATCCTCCACCCTCTCTCCCTCACTCGTGCGCCCGCCGGACCCGGACGGGCCCGTCGACTAGTTTCGACGACTCTCCAGACTCTGACATGCGACAGCGCAAGAGCTTCACCCCTAGGCGCCGAAAACCGGCAGCCAATGGCCAGGTCGTTGATGCACGTCAAGCCGGCAAGGGGGTTGCCCGGCGCAAGGTCCGGGCGCTAGGATGTGGCTCGGCAAAAACACAACGGATGTGTCGAAATGCTACTAAGCCGGACAGGATGTCGGGCGGGGCGCCGCCGCGCCTTCACGCCGAGGACTGCGCCGAGTGCCGGCGCCAGGCGGCAACGGGGCTTTTCCCTGGTCGAAGTCCTGGTTGCCGCGCTGATACTCGCCTTCGGCCTGGTCGGGCTCGCCCACCTCCAGGTCACCGCCCTGCGGGGCAACCTGGGCGCCCACCACCGTTCTCAGGTCGCGCTGCTTGCCCACGACATGCTGGACCGCCTGCGCGCCGACCCCGCCGCCGCCTGGTCGGGCGACTACGACGTGGCGCTTGACGCGCAACCGCTCGGCGATTCGCGCGCAGCGGCGGAAGTCGCGGCTTGGAAGCGCTTGCTCGACGAGCGCGTTCGCGGCGACGGTGCCGTCGCCTGCACGGCCGCGGACGGTCGGTGTCTGCTCACCATCGTCTGGCCGAACACGGCCGGCGGCGACGCGCTACTCGCCTTCCCGACCCGGCTGTGAACGCGGCCCGAACCCGAAGCGGGGCGCATCGCGCCGCGGGCCTCACCCTGGTCGAACTGCTGTTGGCGCTCGCCCTGAGCCTGCTGCTGATGGCCGGCGTGGCCACCTTGTTTGCCGCCAGCAAACGCACTTACCGGCTCCAGGAGGCGGCCGCACGCGTGCACGAGAACGGCCGCCACGCGGTGAACCTGCTGCTGCGCGAGTTGCGCGGCGCGGGCTACGCCGGCTGTGCGTCCGCGCCCGCTCGACCGCTGGTCAACCAGTTCAGCGCCACTTACCCGCTCGACGACGCCCATCTGAGCTTGCCGGTCGACGGCTTCGAACACACCGGGGCCGGCAGCTGGGCGCCGCCGCTGAGCGCCAGGTTCCCCGCCGGGGACGCGCCGGCCCCGACCCGGGGTGACGTGCTGACGCTGCGTGGCGCCCGCGGCGCGGCCGCCCGCGTGGTCGGCCATGCCGACGCCGGCAGCCCACTGCAGACGGTCGGTTACGACGACGTACGCGCAGACGGCCCCGTGCTGGTCGCCGACTGCCGGGACGTCTCGGTGTTCGCCGCGGCGGGCGACCCGCACGCGACGGGCGGGGTCGTCGGGCACGACCTCGGCGACCTCGGCAAGTCCTACGCCGGCGGCGAGCTCGTGCCGCTGGGGGCGACCAGCTACTTCGTACGCGACGGCAGTTGGGGCGAGCCCGCTTTGTTCCGTCGGCGCTTCGGCGGCCAGACCGCCGAGGAACTGGTCGAGGGCATCGAGGACCTGCAGGTTCTGTACGGCCTCGATCGCGACGACGACGGCGCTCCCGACGAGTACCTGACGGCCCAGGCCGTCGTGGCGGCCGTCGCCTGGCCGCGGGTGCGCAGCGTACGGGTGGCGGTGATGGCCCGCTCGCGGCCGGGCGTCGTCGACCCGCCCCAGACCTACACCCCGCTGGCGACGGGCAGCACCGATCGACCGGCGCCCACGACCGGCGCAGCCGGCCGGCTGCGGCACCCCTTCGTCGCCACGGTGGCGCTGCGGAACCGGCTGCCATGAGCGCGAGCCGACGCCAACAAGGCGTGGTGCTGGTCGTCGTCCTGGTGCTGTTGACGGTGCTCACTTTGCTCGGCACGACCGCCATGCGCACGAGCACGCTCGAGGAACGTATCGCGGGCAACGGCCTCGCCCGGCTGGCGGCCCTGCAGGTCGCAGAGACCGGCCTGCGCCAGGGCGAGCAGCGGGTCCGCGGCTTCCTCGGCCCCGCCGATCCGACGCCCGGCAGCGACGGCGGCAGCGGGCTCTGGGCGCTCGGTGCCGCCGACCCGGACGCCGATGCGGACCCCTGGTGGCGGGAACGCGACCCGGGCTGGTGGACCGACGTCGGCGGGGTGGTGATCGAACAGCAGGCCTTCGTCAAAGACACGCTCACGCTTGGCCAGCCGGCCGACCTGGCGGGATGGTACTTCTACCGGATCACGACTCGGGCCACCGTGCCCGCCGGCCGGGCCGCCGTGGTCCTGCGCAGCACCTACGCCCGGCGCTACTGAGATTCGAAGCACGCGGAGACACTGCCATGCGCATCGCCAACCCTCTGTGCGGCATCACGCTCCTGCTGGCGGCAGGCGTAAGCCGGGCGACCGACCTCGAGATCAGCCGGGTACCGTTGTTGGCGGGCTGCGGCGCGGGTGACGCCGCCGCGGCAGCGTCCCTCGTCTCGCTCACCCCGCCGGCGGTGGGCAGCGGCGCCGGCGCCGACCTCCGCTTGTACCAGGCCGGCTTTCGTCGTTCGGACTGGAGTGGGTACCTGCACGCCTACGCCGTCGGTGCCGACGGCCACCTCGAGCCGGTCACCGACGCCTGGGCCGCGGCAGCGTTCGACCCCGGCCCCGAGAACCGCCGCATCGTCACCCTCGCCGCGTCGGCTGGCCGACCCCTGCGCTGGGAAGAACTCGGCGCGGC
>JARRQB010000205.1:0-4822 GCA_037382265.1 Gammaproteobacteria bacterium
CGCCAGTGGTGCGCATGCAGGTAGTCGAGCGCGCGCTCGGCCGCCGCGACCCACCCCGGCTGCTCGAGCAGCCGCCCGGCGCGGGCGAGACCGCCGATCATCAGCGCGTTCCAGCTGGTGAGGATCTTTTCGTCGCGCCCCGGCCGCACGCGCTGCGTACGCCGGGCCAGTAACTTGTCGCGCGCGCTGGCGAGCAGGCGGCGCACGTCGCGGGCCCCGACGTCGGCCCGGGCCGCGAGCGCTGCGGTGTCGACGAAGCCGTGCAGGTGCCAGCGGCCCTCGAAGTTGGGCGGCCGGTCGAGGCCGAAGCGCGGCGCGAAGACCCGGTATTCTTCCGGGGACAGCAGTTCGGCCACCTCGTCGCGGTCCCAGACATAGAACCGGCCTTCCTCGCCCTCGCTGTCGGCGTCCAGGCTCGAGTAGAAGCCCCCGGCCGGGGCCTGCATCTCGCGCAGTGCCCACTCGGCGGTACGCCGGCACACGTGGGCGAACGCCGGGCGCCGGCCCGCGCTCGCCCAGGCCAGGGCGTACACCCCGAGCAGCGGACCGTTGTCGTAGAGCATCTTTTCGAAGTGGGGGATCATCCACAGATCGTCGACCGAATAGCGGCAGAATCCCCCGCCGAGCTGGTCGTTGAGGCCGCCGGCGGCCATGCGCTCGAGCGTGAACAACGCCTGGTGGCCAAGCGCTTCATCGCCGCCGGCGGCGCGCCGCCGCGGCGCCGGTTCGAGCTGGGCCAGCGCCTGCAGCAGCGCCTGGTTCTGTTCGCGGATCGCCGGTTGCTGGTCGCGCCAGGCGTCGGCCACCCGCCGCAGCAGGTCGCGGAAGCTCGGCATCCCATGACGTGGCTCCGGGGGAAAATAGGTGCCGGCGAAGAACGGCGTGTGATCGTCCGGGGCGAGAAAGACGGTGAGCGGCCACCCGCCGGCCCGCCTGGCCAGCAGCTGATGGGCCGTTTGGTAGATCTTGTCGAGATCCGGGCGCTCCTCGCGGTCGACCTTGATGTTGACGAAAAGCTCGTTCATCAGTGCCGCCGTCACCGGGTCCTCGAAGGAATCGTGCGCCATCACGTGGCACCAGTGGCACGCGGAGTAGCCGATCGACAGCAGGATAGGTCTGGCTTCCCGGCGGGCAAGTGCCAGGGCGTCGGCGCACCAAGGCCACCAGTCGACCGGGTTGTGGGCGTGCTGCAGCAGGTAGGGGCTGGTCGCCGCGGCGATCTGGTACGCTCGCTGGCCTTCCCCCGGGACGAGTGGTCGATGGCGAGCGAGCTGCGTTTGAACAAGGGAGCCGACCGGCGGCTGCGCGCGGGGCACTGCTGGGTGTACAGCAACGAGGTGGACACGGCCGCCTCGCCGCTCGGCGGCTTCGAGCCCGGCGAGCCGGTGGAACTGGTCAATCACGCCGGCCGCTGGCTCGGGCACGCCTATGTCAACCCGCACTCGCTGATTTGTGCGCGGGTGGTCAGCCGCGACCGCGCCCGCCCCCTCGACCGTTCGCTGCTCGTGCACCGACTGAACGTCGCGCTCGCCGGGCGCGAGCGGCGCTACGCCGCGCCCTTCTATCGGCTGGTCTACGGCGAGGCGGACGGGCTGCCGGGTCTGGTGGTGGACCGCTTCGGCGACTACCTGGTCGCGCAGCTCACGACCGCGGGCATGGAACGGCAGCGCGCAGCGGTCGTCGAGGCCCTGGCGCGAGTCCTGAAGCCGCGCGGCGTGCTGCTGCGCAACGATGGCGCGAGCCGCGAGTTCGAGGGACTGGCGCGCTACGTCGAACCGGCCTTGGGCGAGGTCCCCGCCGAACTCGAGGTGCGGGAGGCCGGGGCCCGCTTCGTGGTGAACCCGGCGGAGGGCCAGAAGACCGGCTGGTTTTTCGACCAGGCCGCCAACCGCGACACCATGACCCGTTACGTGCGGGGCCGGCGCGTGCTGGACGTGTTCAGCTATGTCGGGGCCTGGGGGGTGCGGGCGGCGCTGGCCGGCGCGGCAGCGGTGACCTGCGTGGACGCCTCGCCGGCGGCGGTCGCGGCAGTGGCCGGCAACGCGGCGCGCAACGGCGTGGGGGAGCGGGTGGCGGCACTGCGCGGCGACGCCTTCGCGGTGCTGCGCGAGCTCAAGGCGGCGGGCGAGCGCTTCGATTTGGTGATCCTCGACCCGCCGGCCTTCGTCAAGCGCAGGAAGGATCTGAAGGAGGGCGCCTTGGCCTACCGGCGAATCAACGAGGCGGGCCTGGCGTTGCTGGACCGGGACGGGGTGCTAGTGACGGCCTCGTGTTCCTTCCACATGGACCGCGACGGCTTGCTGCGCACCGTGCAGCAGGCGGCGCGTCACCTGGACCGGAGTCTGCAGCTACTGGAACAGGGACATCAGGGACCCGACCATCCGGTGCACCCGGCGATTCCGGAAACGGCCTACCTCAAGGCCTTTTTGCTGCGCGTCCTGCCGGCATTCTGAGGCGCCAAGCTCAGCGGCGCGCCAGCCGCAACAGTTCGTCGCGCACGCGTTCGCGCTCACCCTCGGGCAGGGCTTGCCAGACCTCCGCGACCTCCCGCGCCTCCGGCGTCAGCGACACGGCGCGCTCGTCGCCGAACATCAACCACGCGGGGTTCACTTCGAGCACCGCGGCGATCTCGTCGATCTTGCGCGGACGCAGGCTCTTGCCGTTCTCGATCTTCTGGATGACGGCCTGGTTGGTGCCGGCCTGGACCGCGAGCTGTTCCTGGGTCCAACCCATCTGGCGGCGGCGGTAGCGCAGCCGTTCGCCGAGGGTCCGCAGACGCGGCGGCATCATTGTTTTGGACAGATTGGTAGCCATCAGTCTCATACCCGGTCTCGCTCTGGTCAGCAGGTGTCTCGTCAAACCCGTGCAGACTTAGCTAACGGCGCACGACGGCGCTTCTTGAACGGTTTTTTGCGATTGACGACCTTTTGACGCCTACTTGCCTGGGCCTCGCGGCACGGTACGTCAGTCCCGCAGCAGGGGCGCGGCGTCCAGCCGGCGTTCGATCTCGGCCATGACTTCGGCGTAGGCGGCGCTGCCGATCCCGCCGTAGCGGGTGCGGAACTCGGTATCCGAGAGGTGCTCGGGCAGGTCGCGGAACGGCGGCATCAAGTCTCCCTCGCCGACCGCCCCGGCGAGTTTCCGCTGCAGCCGACGGGCGTGTGCGGCCGAGGCGACGGCGGCCTCGCCAAAGCGGGTGCCCGCGCGGTCGGCGGCGATGTCGGTGAAGCTGAAGCCACTGCCGCGGTCGATGTCCGACATCTCCTTGAACAGGCCGACCGCATTGGCAAGCGCGCCGTCGGTGTTCGCGGCCAGCGCGGCGGAGATCAGGTAGTGCTGGGCAAAGTCGTGCCGTCCCTGCAGGGTCAGCCGGAAACGCGGCGGCGGGCTCGCGGCGGCGTCCTCGGGCAGCAGGGCGTCGAGCCGACGCCCGGAGGCCCAGGCGCCGAGCACCAGCAGCAGGGCCCGATTCTCGTCGGCCGGGTCGCGCGCCCGGGAGCGTTCCCCCGCCAGGGCGAACAGTGGTGGCAGGATCCGGGTCAGCGAACCGCGCCGGCCCGCCCCGCCCCGCTGCAGTTCGACCAGCAGCGCGTGATAGGCGGCGATGGCGGCCTGCTGCTCCGGAGCCAACAGGCCCTGGCGCACCGCGGAGAGGATCTCCGGTTGCCAGCGGTAGTCGATCGCCAGCCGGTCGCGCGCGAGTTCGATTGCCTGCACGGCGTCGGTGACGACCCCGTAGTCCGGGTGGTTGGCCAGGAGCCCCCAGAGGCGCTCGCCCAGCCAGCGGGCGAGCTGTTCGGGGGCATCGAGCGCGCCCAACGTCAGCGCCCGCACGACCAGCTTGGCACCGTCGTCCGCCAGCGCGACGCGCAGGTTCAGGTAGGGGCGCCAAGGGACGCCCGGCACCCGGACGCTGGCGCGCAGGGTCGCGCGGTCCGGCAGCAGGAGGATCCGGGCGCTGGCGTCGTCGAAGCGGTTTTGCAGCAGGTAATTGGCCGCCAGGTTCAGGTCGGCCTGATTGAGTTCGATGCGCCGCATGGCGCCCCTGGGGGCTCGGCGCGGGTCGTTGGACTTGACGATGGTGCGCGCCCGGGCCACGTCGGCCGGGCCGAGCCGATAGCCCTCCTTCAGGGAGGGCGTCCGGGCCAGCGCCAACCAGCCGAACGCTGTCGCGGCCAAGGCCGTCGACAGCAGAAGCAGCGCCAGCAGACGGGTTGTCCAGCGCATGGAAGACCTTGTTGGGAGCCCGGGTCAGCCTAAGCAAACGCCCGCCGGCGCGCAACGACGGCGGAGTGGTCGGCGAGTCGCTTCGGGCTGATACACTCGGCGACTATGCTGTATCCCGACATTCACCCTGTCGCCTTGGCGCTCGGCCCGGTCAAGATCCACTGGTACGGCCTGATGTATCTGTTTGGTTTGGCCGTTGGCTGGTGGTTTGCGCGCCGGCGCATTCGCGACCCCGCCTTTCCCTGGACGTCGCGGGAAGTCGACGACTTGCTGTTCTACATCGCGCTGGGCGTCGTGGCGGGGGGACGTATCGGCTACATCCTGTTCTACGGCTTCGGCGACTGGCTGGCCGACCCGCTGCGCTTGTTCCGCGTCTGGGAGGGGGGGATGTCGTTCCACGGCGGCCTGTTGGGCGTGCTGCTGGCGATGGCCCTGTACGGCCGGCGCCACGGCCGTGCCTTCTTCGAGCTCACCGACTTCATCGCGCCCTTCATCCCCATCGGGCTGTTCGCGGGTCGTATCGGCAACTTCATCAACGGCGAACTCTGGGGCGCGCCGGCGCAGCTGCCGTGGGCGATGCAGGTGTCCTGCGCGC
>JARRQB010000206.1:0-3663 GCA_037382265.1 Gammaproteobacteria bacterium
ACGCTATGACGGGATGAAGTCGCGCGGCTGCTACGAGAACCCGGCCGCCACCATCATGCTCAAACCACACCGCGCGATGGAGTCGCTGACGCTCGATCGCGAGGCCGCTCACCTCAAGGACGAACTCATGCCGCGCTATGCCAGCCTGATCTATAACGGTTACTGGTTCAGTCCCGAACGTGAGGCCCTGCAGGCGTTGATCGATCGCACCCAGGAGCCGGTCAACGGCGCCGTTCGTATCAAACTCTACAAGGGCAACGTGATCGTGGCCGGCCGCAGGTCGGACACCCACAGCCTGTTCGACGCCGCGATCGCGACCTTCGAGGACGACGCCGGCGCCTACAATCAGAAGGACGCCGAAGGCTTCATCAAGCTCAACGCCTTGCGCTTGCGGGTGCAGGCGAAGAAGCGGCAGGGCTGAGCATGGCGCGGCCCGTCGTCGCGGTCAGCGGTTGCCTGCTCGGCCGACTCAAGGGTAGCGGCCTGCCGCGGCGGCGAGCTGCCGCTGCTCGAGCGCCGGTGACGCCGCTGCACCACCACTCCCAGCGCTCGCCCGTCCCTCGTGTTCGGGGCCAATGGTACCAGGATCCCTATCCGGCAGAGCTCGGGTCGAGAAGCGCGACATGACGACGGACGCCTTCGGACTGGTGGTGATTGGCGACGAGATCCTCTCGGGAAAGCGGCGCGACCGCCACTTCGAGGGCTTTCGCGACCTGCTCGCGCAGCGCGGCTTCGGCCTGGCCTGGTTCCAGATCTTGGCGGACGACCCGGCGCTGATCACCGAGCGGCTGCGCACCGGCATGCGCGAGCAGCGACCGGTGTTCTGCTGTGGCGGCATCGGTGCGACGCCCGACGACCACACGCGCGCCTGCGCGGCCGCTGCGGCCGGCGTGGCCCTGGAACGCCACGCCGACGCCGTGGCGGAGATCGAGGCACGGTTCGGCGCCGAGGCGTACCCGACGCGCGTGCGCATGGCCGATCTGCCGGCAGGCGCGACACTGATTCCTAATCCGTACAATCGCATCCCGGGGTTTTCCATCCTGGAGCATCACTTTCTGCCCGGTTTTCCGGACATGGCGCATCCGATGGCTGCGTGGGTGCTCGACAACCTCTATGGCGCGGCGGCGGAGCCCGAACGCGAACTCGCGCTGCGGGTCCCGGGTGTGACCGAGAGCGCGCTGGTGGACCTGATGGAACGACTGGTGCGCGCTTACCCGGGGTTCAAGCTGTTCAGCCTGCCGCGGCTTGGCGCCCCGGGCTTCGTGGAACTGGGCTTTCGCGGTCGCGGCGATCTGGAATCCGCCTACACCGCGTTGTGCCAGGCCCTGCGGGCGGCCGGCCACGCCTACGAGGAAGTGCCGCCCGCCGATCGCGGCCACGAGGGGCGCTCGACGTGAAACGGACATGGCTCATCCTGATGCTGTGCGGCTGCAGCGTCGCGGCGCACGCCGCACGGCATGTCTGTACCAATGCCCTGGGTATGCCCTTCGTCGAGGTCCCTGCCGGCAGCTTTGTCATGGGGACCCTGGACCTCGGCGAGGTCGCCGACGAACTGCGCGTCGACCGGCCGATCAACATCGGCGGCGAGTTGCCGCCGCACGAGGTGATCATCAGCAAGCCCTACTGGCTGGGGCAGACCGAGGTCACCCAGGGCCAGTGGCTCGCCGTCATGGGCACCAAGCCCGGTCCGCCCTGGTACTGGGACGAGCCCGACTGGGACCTGTTGCCGGTGACCAGCGTCAGCTGGTACATGGTTCAGGATTTTATCGCCCGTCTGAGTGCCGAGGACGAGGCGGCGAACTACCGCCTCCCGACCGAGGCGGAGTGGGAATACGCCGCGCGCGCCGGCAGTGATGGCACCCGGCCCTTTCCCCGCGACAGACTGTCCGAGCACGCCTGGTACCTCGAGAATTCGGGCGACCGGCCGCAGCCGGTGGCCACCCGCCATGCCAACGCCTGGGGCTTGTACGACATGCTGGGCAACGTCTGGGAGTGGGTGGCTGACTACTACGACGCCGGCTACTACAAGCGTTCCCCCGTCGCCGACCCGCAGGGCCCGGCCGACGGCGAGCAGCGCGTTCGCCGCGGCGGCTCGTTCCACTGTACCCCGGAACTCGTGCGTCCCGCCTACCGCGCCCCGGTCAGCCCCGAGGGGCGTTACCCGGTGCTGGGGTTCCGGCTAGTCGCGCTGCCAGACCGACAGCTTGGGGTGACGAAAGATCCTCCATAGCGCACGTGACGACGCCTACCGGGTCGGTCCTGACTGGCTGTCGACGTATTCCGTAATGACCTCCGGCGGAACGGCCCCGGCCTGCGAGGCGGCGGCCGTGCCGTCCGGGCGAAAGATGACGAAGCTCGGCGTACCCCTGAAAGCGCGCCTCGAGACGCGGGTGTAGTACTGCGCTACCGCTGCCACGTCGCCGATCAGGCTGGGGAAAGGCAGATCATGGTTCGAGACGAAGTCCCGGGCGGCGGCGACGTCGGCACCGTCGATGCTGAGGCCGAGCAGGCGCAGGTTGCGGTCCTTCTGTTCCTCGTGCAGATGCGCATAGGCCTCCGCCTCCATATTGCAGACGTGGCAGTCGGATGCCCAGATCATCAGGACCAGCCACTGCCCGGGCGAGCGGTACGCGTCGATGCTCTGCGGCTTGCCTGCGAAGTCGCGGAACTGGGGGGTGGTGTCCGTGGCGCCGGCCGTAAGGGTGAAAAGGGTCGCCAGCAAGGCGAAGACCAGGGCGCGCTGCAGGGTACGGGGGCATCTCGTCATGGCGTCGTTGTTGTCGGTGTGCACTGGCTGTAGGACTGGCTGAGGGGGGCTTAAGTTTCGGATCCCGACCCGGCGTCACCCAGCGGATAGCGGCAAGCGGTGCGGTGTGCCGGGTCGTCGCCGTCCGCTGCCAATTCGGGCACGGCGGTGTTGCAGTCGTCCCGCGCTCGCGGGCAGCGAGGCGCGAAGGCGCAGCCGGGCGGCGGTCGGTAGGGATCCGGCAGTTCCGCGGAGCGCTCCTCCGGCCGGAGGCGTTTCTGGCCGGGTACCGGGGCAGAGTCCAGCAGCAGCCGGGTGTAGGGGTGGCGCGGCCGGCCAAAGATTCGCCGGCGCTCGCCGAACTCGACGATGCGGCCGAAGTACATCACCGCGGTGCGGTCGCTGACGCTCTCGACCACCGACAGGTCGTGGCTGATGAACAGGTAGGTCAGGCCGAAGCGTTGCTTCAGGTCTTCGAGCAGGTTCAGCACTTGCGCTTGGACCGACACGTCGAGCGCCGACACCGGCTCGTCGAGTACGATCAGACGCGGGCCGGCGGCGAGCGCCCGGGCGATGCCGATGCGCTGGGCCTGACCCCCGGAAAACTCGTGCGGGTAGCGCTCGAGAAAGGCGTCGCTCAGATTGACCGCGGCCAGAAGTTCGGCGAGCCGCTTGCGGCGTGCCGTCTGGTCGAGACGGGCCAGGTGGCGCATCGGTGCCTCGAGGATCTGCCGGACGGTCTTGCGCGGGTTCAACGACGAGACCGGATCCTGGAACACGTACTGGACGGTGCCGGCCAGGCGCCGTCGCTCGCCGCCGGTCAGCGAGGCCACGTCGCGACCCTCCAGCAGGATGCTGCCGTGGGTCGGGCGGTCCAGCCCGACCAGCAGCCGGGCCAGTGTGGACTTGCCGCAGCC
>JARRQB010000207.1:0-5361 GCA_037382265.1 Gammaproteobacteria bacterium
GGTGACTCTTTGATTCCAGCGCTGGTCCTCGACCGTCTGCAGCGCGAACTCGGTTACCGCTTCGACGACGAGGGCCTGCTGCGGCGCGCGCTGACGCACCGCAGCGCCGGCGGGGACCACAACGAGCGGCTGGAGTTTCTCGGCGACGCGGTGCTCGGGTTCGAGGTCAGCCGTCACCTGTTCGAGGGGTTCCCTGCGGCCGACGAGGGCCAGCTGACGCGCATGCGCGCGCAGCTGGTCAAGCGCGAGACCCTGGCACGGGCGGCCCGGTCGATCGGGCTGGGCGACTACCTGTTACTCGGGCCGGGCGAACTGCGCACCGGCGGCCAGTCCCGCGACTCGACCCTGGCCGACGCGGTCGAGGCCGTGATCGCCGCGGTCTACCTCGACGGCGGTCTGGCGCAGGCGCGCGCATTGATACACGCGCTGTTGGCCGAGCGGCTCGCCGAGGTGTCGCCCGCCTCGCAACGCAAGGACGCGAAGACCCGGCTGCAGGAGTTCCTCCAGGCCCGCCAGCTGGGCCTGCCCGACTACGGCGTGGCGGGCGTCCACGGCGAACCGCACGCCCAGACCTTCACCGTCTACTGCGAGGTCGCCGAGCGCGAGCTGCGGGCCGAGGGCGCGGGCAGCAGTCGCCGTAAGGCCGAGCAGGTCGCCGCCGGACGCATGCTCACGATGCTGGGAGCCGACTGACATGGCCCATCGCGCCGGTTACGCGGGCCTGGTAGGGCGGCCCAACGTCGGCAAGTCGACGCTGCTCAACCGTCTGCTTGGCCAGAAGCTCGCCATCACCTCGCACAAGCCGCAGACCACCCGGCACCGGATCCTCGGCATCCGCACGCTGGCCGAGGCCCAGGTGGTGTACGTCGACACGCCCGGTTTGCACCAGCGCGGCGCCAAGGCGATGAATCAGTACCTCAACCGCACCGCGCGCGCAGCCATTGCCGACGTCGACGTCGTGGTGTTCGTGGTGGCGGCCGGGGCGTGGACCGACGAGGACGCCGCGGTGTTGGCCAACCTCCGCCGCAACGGCCGGCCGGTGGTGGTCGCCGTCAACAAGGTCGACGAGGTGCGGCCGCGCGACGACCTGCTGCCGTTCCTTGCGGAGCTCGGCGAGCGCGACGGGTTTGCGGCGATCGTGCCGCTGTCGGCGCGGACGGGCGAGAACTGCGACGCCCTGGAACGGGAGGTGAGCCGCCTGCTGCCCGAGGGGCCGCCGATGTTTCCCGAGGATCAGGTCACCGACCGCCCCGAGCGGTTTTTCGTGGCCGAGCTGCTGCGCGAGCAGATCACCCGGCGCTACCACAAGGAGCTGCCGTACGCCGTCGCGGTCGAGATCGAGCGCTTCGAGGAGCGGCCCGGCGGGGTGAGCATCGGCGCGGTGATCTGGGTCGAGCGCGACAGCCAGCGGGCGATCCTCATCGGGCGCCAAGGGTCGGCGCTGAAGGCGACCGCGACCGCGGCGCGCAAGCAGATGGCGGCCTTGCTGGAGCGCCCGGTGCACCTCGAGGTCTGGATCAAGGTCAAGAAGAGCTGGTCGAGCGACGAGAAGAGTCTGCTGCAGCTCGGCTACGGCGACTGAACGGCGGGGCTGCGCGTGTCGGGTGTCGCGCTGCAACCGGCCTTCGTGCTGCACCGGCGGGCCTATCGCGACACCAGCCTGCTGCTGGAGCTGGCCACGCGCGATCAGGGCCGCGTCGCCGCCGTCGCGCGCGGCGCCCGCGCGGCGCGCGGCAACAAGAGCGGACTGCTGCAGGCCTTCGTGCCGCTGGTCGTGGGCTTGCGCGGACGCGGCGAGGTGGTCACGCTGGCCGGCGCCGAGGCGGCGGGGGCGCCAGGACGCGAACCCGGAGTTGTTCGCCGCCTACCTCGGCGTGCTCGGCCAACTGGCGCAAACCCGGGACCTGGAGCAGGTGCTGCGAACCTTCGAGCTGGAGCTGCTGTCGCAGGTGGGTTTCGCGCTGCGGCTCGACACCGAGGCCGACGGGGTCACGCCGGTCGAGCCCGGAGGCCGTTACGAGTACCGCGTCGAACAAGGGCCGGTGCGCAGCGCCGCGGGGGGGCTGTCGGGCGCGACGCTGCTCGCACTCGCCCAGCGCGCCCCGCTCGACGCCGAGCAGCGGCGCGAGGCTCGGACGTTGCTGCGCGCCGTGCTGCGGTACCAGCTCGGCGGGCGCGAGCTGCGCAGCCGCGAGCTGTTTCGCGGGGCAATTCTGAAATAGGTGGGGAGATGGCGGAGCGTCTACTGGGTGTAAACATCGATCACGTGGCTACCGTGCGCCAGGCGCGCGGCACGCCGTATCCGGAGCCGGTGCAGGCCGCGCTGCTCGCCGAGCAGGCGGGCGCCGACCTGATCACGCTGCACCTGCGCGAGGATCGCCGCCACATCCAGGATCGCGACGTCGAGCACCTACGGGACATCCTGCAGACGCGCATGAACCTCGAGATGGCCGCCACCGGCGAGATGCTGGCCATCGCCCGGCGCTTGCGCCCGGCCGACTGCTGCCTGGTGCCCGAGCGGCGCGAAGAGCTCACCACCGAGGGCGGGCTCGACGTCAACGCGGCCGTGGCGTACCTCAAGGACTATTGCGTCGGCCTCGACGAGGCCGGCGTGCGCGTGTCGCTTTTCATCGACGCCGAACCCGTACAGATCGAGGCTGCCGCCGCGGTCGGCGCGCCGGTGATCGAGATCCACACCGGCCACTACGCGGACGCCGCCACGCGCGAGGCCCGTGCCCGCGAGCTGGAACGGATCCGCGCCGCCGTAGCGCTCGGCCGCGAACTCGGCCTGCAGGTCAACGTCGGCCACGGCCTCGATTACCACAACGTGGTTCCGGTCGCCCGCATCGCCGGCGTGCGCGAGCTGAACATCGGCCACGCGATCGTCGCGCGGGCGATCTTCACCGGCCTGGGCGAAGCGGTCAGGGAGATGAAGCGCCTGGTGAACAGTTGACCGCGGAACGCGGGGCGGAGTCGGCCGCCGGTACTATCGCGCCGGTTCGGCGCCGGCGTGGCTGCCAGCCGCGCCCGTGCCCGAGAAGCCGGTGAGCCGCCCGGGCTAGCGGTCCCCGGGACCCGGCTCCCGGGTCCTCGCCTGCAGCCGTGCGACCTGGCACGCGAATTCGGCGATCGCCTGTTCCGCAGCCCCGCGCTCGCGCGCCTTGATGCCCCGTTCCAGCTCGTCGACGACCGCGGCAAGCGCGACCGTGCCGCAGATCGCGGCGGCGCCGCGCACCCTGTGTGCCAGCGCCCACAGGGCGTCCCAGTCGGCCTCGTGGAGGGCGGCGCGAAGCCGCTGCGTGGTGTCGGGGAGCTCCGCCAAAAAACGCCCGAGCAGCTGGTCGGCGACGTCGGCGCTGTCGCCGGTGGCGCGCAGCGCCCGGGCACGATCGTACGCCGGCAGACGATCTGCGGCGTTCGGGTCCGCGGCGGCGCCGCTGCGCGGTGGCCTGGACTTCACGGCGGTATGCCCTCGTGGCTTGCCCTATAATTCCGATCCTACCTCAGCGTCCGAGGCAAGACCCGTCCGCATGCCCATGCCCACCATCGAAGACTGCGTCGGCAACACCCCCCTGGTGCGCCTGCAGCGCCTGAATCCCAACCCCGCGAACGAGATTCTCGTCAAGCTCGAGGGCAACAACCCGGCGGGGTCGGTGAAGGACCGCCCGGCGATGTCCATGATCCGGCGTGCCGAGGAGCGCGGCGAGATCCGACCCGGCGACACCCTCATCGAGGCGACCAGCGGCAACACCGGCATCGCGCTCGCCATGGCCGCCGCGGTGCGCGGCTACCGTCTGATTCTGATCATGCCCGAGAACATGAGCGTCGAACGGCGCGCGGTGATGAAGGCCTTCGGGGCGGAGATCGTGCTGGTGACCCGCGAACAGAGCATGGAGGGCGCGCGCGACCTGGCCGCGGCCTTGGCCGCGCGCGGCGAGGGCAGGGTGCTCGACCAGTTCGCCAACCCGGACAACCCCCGCGCCCACTACGAGGGTACCGGGCCGGAGATCTGGCGCGCCACCGAGGGTGGGGTGACCCACTTCGTCAGCGCCATGGGCACCACCGGCACCATCATGGGCACCGCCCGTTACCTCAAGGAGCAGAGCCCGACGGTGACCATCGTCGGCGTGCAGCCCGCCGAAGGCGCGAGCATTCCCGGTATCCGACGCTGGCCGGCGGAGTACCTGCCGTCGATCTTCGACCCGGCGCTGGTCGACCACGAGATGGACGTCGGCCAGGAGGCCGCTGAGCAGACCATGCGCGAGCTGGCCGCGCGGGAGGGCATCTTCTGCGGCGTGTCGTCGGGCGGCGCCGTGGCGGCGGCGCTCGAGCTCAGTGCCGGGCTGTCCGGCGCGCGCATCGTGACCATCGCCTGCGACCGCGGCGACCGCTACGTCTCGACCGGCGTCTTTCCGTACGCGTAGGAGGTGGGGATGAAGCCATTCGCCGCGCTTGCCGTCACCACGGTCCCCGACGTCGAGACCGCCCGCCGACTCTACGGCCTGGGCGACCTCGACGAGGCCTCGGTGGTCAAGGTGCTGCACCACCAGAACAAACAACCCGGCGCCGCGGGCACGGGGCTGCGGCCCCACGAACAGCGCGTCGCCGCGGTCAGTGTCGCCGCCCTGAGCGGCGGCGAACTCCGACTGTGGACCCGCACCACGGTGGAGGTTGCCGAGGCCGCGGTGTTGCGCAAGCTGTTCCGGGCGGCTGGTGATCTGGAGGCCCTGGTGACCTGGCGGGGCAGGTCGGGCGAACTGGCCGCGCTGCGGTTGCGCGCCATGGCGCACGACCTCGGCGCGCGCGCCTTGTTCCGGCTGACCGATGGAGACGCTCGCCATCTCGCCCTGGCGGACAGGCTCGACCCGGCCGCTACCGGGGTGACGCTCGACGGCGCCGCACTGGCGCTGGGCTTGCCCGGGCTGCTCGGCAGCCTCGATCGCGATCCCTGGGAGGCGGTCCGCGCGGGGGATGCGCAGGCGCTGCGCGAGCGGGGGGAACTGGTGGCGCTGAACCTGTGCCTGATTGCCCTGCGCCACTGGCGCGTGAGCGGGGCGTGGTCGCACAAGCGGGCGCGCGAGGCATGGCAGCTGGTCAGGCGCGCGCTGGCGCGCGCCGAACCGCCGCACCTGCGCCGCTTCCTGGCGGCCTGGCCGGCCGACTGATGGGACGCAACCGCAGGGCGCGACTGCCGGAGCCTGCCGAGGCCGACATCGAGAGCCTCAGCCACGACGGCCGCGGGGTGGCGCACGTCGGCGGCAAGGTGGTCTTCATCCACGGTGCCCTGCCGGGCGAACGGGTGGTGTTCCGCTACACGGGACGGCGGCGTCAACACGACGAAGGTCAGGCCATCGACGTGCT
>JARRQB010000208.1:0-3639 GCA_037382265.1 Gammaproteobacteria bacterium
GGAAGCCCCGGGCCGCTGCGGTGTCGTTATGGTGCCGAAGGCCGGACTCGAACCGGCACGGCTTGCGCCACTACCCCCTCAAGATAGCGTGTCTACCAATTCCACCACTTCGGCTAAAGCTGTCTCACTGTCGGCTGCGCTGGTCGCTTGAACGCCGGGACTCGCGCCCCGGGGCTTAGTTGGGCGCCTGCGGCAGGTCGGCGGCGGGCGCCGGGGCCGGCTCGTCCACCGGCGGCGCCGGCGTGTCGCTGACGACCGGCCGTTCGGCCGCCGGGGCGCCGGCTGGCTCCGCCATGAGACCCTCGTCCTTGGCCGTGTTCATCGCGAAGTACGCCAGCGCCAGGCTGGTGGCGAAGAATGCCGCTGCCAGGACGCCGGTCGCACGGCTCAGGAAGTTCGCCGACCCGCGGGAGCCGAACACGGTGGCCGACGCCCCGCTGCCGAACGCCGCACCGGCATCGGCGCCCTTGCCGTGCTGCAGTAGCACCAGGCCGATTAGGCCGAGGGCGAGCAACAGGTGAACGACGACCAGTACCGTTTGCATCTCGTTTCCCCGTTAACCCGCAGCCGCGGCGATGGCCAAGAAATCGGCCGCCTTGAGGGAGGCCCCGCCGATCAGACCACCGTCGATGTCGGGCTTGGCCAACAGTTCGGCCGCATTATCCGGCTTCATGCTGCCGCCGTACAGGATACGCAGGCCGTCCGCCACCGCCTGGTCGTGGCTTGCCACGCGGCCACGGATGAAGGCGTGCACTTCCTGCGCCTGCTCCGGCGAGGCGGTCTTGCCGGTGCCGATGGCCCAGACTGGCTCGTAGGCAATGACGCCCTCGCCGAGGGTCGCCACGCCGCAGTGGGCGATCACGGCGTCGACCTGCCGCGCCACGACCTGCTCGGTCACACCCTGCTCGCGCTCTTCCAGCGTCTCGCCGATGCAGAAGATCGGGGTGAGCCCGTGTGTGCGCGCTGCGGCGAACTTCTGCGCCACCAGCTCATCGCTTTCCCGATGGTAGGTGCGCCGCTCGGAGTGGCCGATGATAACGTACTGGCAGCCGTAATCGCGCAGCATCGGACCGGAGACCTCGCCGGTGTAGGCCCCGGAGGCGTGCACCGAGATATCCTGCCCGCCCCAGCCGATGGCGGTGCCCTCGAGGCTGGTCTGGGTGGCCGGCAGATAGACGAACGGCGGGCAGACCGCGAGATCGGCATTGGCCACGTCGCCTGCCCCGGCCTTGATACCCTCGAGCAGTTCCCCGGCGCTGGCGCGCGACCCGTTCATCTTCCAGTTACCGGCAACCAGTATTCGGCGCATGTCGTCCTCCGCAAAATCAGGCGCGGAAGCTTACCGGCGGAGCCTTGGAAAATCAACAAGATCTGCGCGAAACGCTCCGCTGCAGCGCCGAACTCAGGCGGCGACGAAGCGCTCGACCGCCGCCGCGATCGCCCCGGCCAGTTCCGCGACCCTGCCCGCCTCGCGGCCCTCCACCATGACCCGGATCAGGGGCTCGGTACCCGAGGGCCGCAGCAGCACCCGGCCCTCGCCGCCGAGATCGGCCTCGACCTCGGCCACCGCACTGCGCACCGCCGCCGCAGCCATCACTTCCGCCGGACTCGCCTGACCGAGGCGCACGTTGATCAGCTGTTGCGGAAACTTGCTCATGCCGTCGAGCAGCTCGCGCAGCGAGCGACCTGACTTGTGTATCGCCGCCAGGACCTGGAGCGCGGAAACGGTGCCGTCCCCGGTGGTGGTGCGGTCGCGGCAGATGATGTGACCCGAGGGCTCGCCGCCCAGCGTCCAGCCCTCGGCGCTCAGACGTTCGAGGATGTAGCGGTCACCCACCGCGGTGCGCTCAAAGCCGACCCCGTGCGCGCGCAGCGCCAGTTCCAGACCGAGGTTACTCATCAGCGTGCCCACCACGTTGCCGTGCAGGTTCGCCGTCTCGAGCCGCGAGCGGGCGATGATGTAGAGGATCTCGTCGCCATCGATCAGCTGGCCGGCATCGTCGACCAGCAGCACGCGGTCGCCGTCTCCGTCCAGCGCAATGCCGAGATCGGCGCCTTCCGCACGCACCGCCGCGGCCAGTGCCTCGGGGTGGGTCGAGCCCACGCCGTCGTTGATGTTGAGCCCGTTCGGTTCGGTGCCCATCGTGATCACGTTGGCACCGAGCTCGTCGAACACGCTGGGCGTGACGTGGTAGGTGGCACCGTGCGCGCAGTCGACCACGATCTTGAGGTCGCTGAAGCTCATGGTGGAGGGGATGGTGCTCTTGCAGAACTCGATGTATCGCCCGCGCGCGTCCTCCACCCGGTGCGCCTTGCCCAGCTGCGCCGAACTCACCGTGGTCAGGGGCTGGTCGAGCTCCGCCTCGATAGCCAGTTCGACATCGTCGTCCAATTTGGCGCCGTCGGCCGAGAAGAACTTGATACCGTTGTCCTCGTGGGGGTTGTGCGAGGCGCTGATCACGATTCCGGCCTGAGCATGCAGGGTGCGGGTGAGGTAGGCGATACCCGGCGTCGGCATCGGGCCGAGCAGGTGGATGTCGACACCCGCCGCCGCGAGCCCCGCCTCCAGGGCCGACTCGAACATGTAGCCGGAGATGCGGGTATCTTTACCGATCAGTACCTTGTCGCCCCTGCCACGGCCAAGCACCCGACCGGCGGCCCAGCCCAGCTTGAGCACGAATTCCGGGTTGATGTAGCCGTCGCCCACCCGGCCGCGGATGCCGTCGGTACCGAAGTACTTCCTGCTCATCGACGAGTCAGCCTCATCCGTTCTCCTCCGCTTCGTTCAAAGCTCGCAGTACCGCCAGGGCATCTGCCGTAGCAGCCACGTCGTGCACGCGCAGCAAGGCCGCACCACGCTCGGCCGCCAGCACGGCCCCCGCCACGCTCGCCGCCTGGCGTTCGCCGACCGGACGGCCGGTGACGGCCCCGAGCATGGACTTGCGCGAGATGCCGGCCAGGACGGGCACCCCTAGGCTGCGGAATTCCGCAAGCCGCGCCAACAGCCGTAGATTATGCGCCAGCGTCTTGCCGAAACCGAACCCCGGGTCCACCAGCAGCCGCTCGCGCGCGATGCCCGCAGCGACGCTCGCCGCGAGCCGCGCCTCCAAGTAGGCGCGGACGTCGGCCACGACGTCGCCGTACCGGGGAGCCTGCTGCATGGTGCGCGGTTCACCCCGCATGTGCATCAGGCACACCGGCACCGCGGCCGCGGCGGCCGCCTCGAGCGCGCCGACACCGGTCAGGGCTCCCACGTCGTTGATCATGCCTGCGCCCGCCGCCACGGCCGCGCGCATGACCTCGGCCTTGCTGGTGTCGATGGACAGGGGCACGTCGAGCACCGGCGCCAGCGCCTCGATGATCGGCATGACCCGGTCGAGCTCCTGCTGCGTCGACACCGCGTGGGCTCCGGGTCGGGTCGACTCGCCACCGACGTCGACGACGTCCGCCCCCTGCTCCTGCATGTGCAGCGCCCGCTCCACCGCCGCTTGAGGCGCCAGGTAGCGCCCACCGTCCGAGAAGGAATCGGGCGTAACGTTGAGGATGCCCATCACCCGGGGACGGGACAGGTCCAACCGCTTGCCTGCGCAGTCGAGAATCACGGGCTGCTCCGTTCCGACACCCAACGGCGACATTGAA
>JARRQB010000209.1:0-5998 GCA_037382265.1 Gammaproteobacteria bacterium
GCGGTGGGGGGGCAGAAGGGAGACGGTCGCAGCGCAACGCCCGGGCTGCGGAACAAAAAGGATTTTTCTCTTTGCGTTCTTAGCGTGCTTGGCGAGAGACACGCCTTTGACGTAGGTGTTCTTGGCGCCTTGGCGAGAGATACGCCCAGTGATGAGCTACTTCTCGAGCAGCCGCGGCATCAGCTCCACCAGGTTGCACGGCGGGGTGCGGTAGTCGAGCTGATGCACCAGCAGCTTGGTCCAGGCGTCTCGGCACGCGCCGCTCGAGCCGGGCAGGCAGAACACGAAGGTTCCGTTTGCCACGCCCGCGACGGCGCGCGACTGCATGGTCGAGGTGCCGATGATGTCGTACGACAGCGCCCGGAAGGTCTCGCCGAAGCCGTCGATGGTCTTGTCCAGCAGGGGCGTTACGGCCTCGGGCGTGCCGTCGCGCCCGGTCAGGCCGGTGCCGCCGGTGGTGATCACCACCGACACTGCCGCGTCGGCGATCCAGCGCGAGACCTCTGCGCGGATGCGGTAGATGTCGTCCGGCACGATGAGCTTCTCGGCGACCCGGTGGCCCGCCTCGCCGATCAGCTTGACCAGGATGCCGCCCGACTTGTCGTCGGCCTCGGTGCGCGTGTCGGACACGGTCATCACGGCAATGGTCAGGGGGATGAATGCGCGGTCACTGCTCACCTGTCGTGCCTCCAGTGCGGTAGTACCCGGTCAGGCGGTCGGCAGGGGGCGACTCAGCCCCCGACACCCCAGGCCTGACACTTGCGTTCCAACGTCTTGCGCGACACCTCCAGGCGGCGTGCCGCGGCCGACTTGTTGCCGCCCTCCAGCTCGAGGACGTGCAGGATGTGCCGGCGTTCGATGGCCTCGAGCGAGAGATCGTCTGCCGACGGGTCCTGCGGCTCGTCGACCGGCTCCCGGTGCGCGCCCAGGCCGCTCAGGCAATGGCTGGGCTGGTTATTGAGCAGCATGCAGCGTTCGATCACGTTGCGTAGTTCACGGACGTTGCCGGGCCAGTCGTAGCGGCGCAGGCGCTCCAGTTCGCTGTCGCTGACCTGCGGTACGGGAGCGCCGAGTTCCACGGCCAGGGTCGTGGTGAAGTATCGGACGAGTTCGGGAATGTCCTGGAGACGCTCGCGCAGCGACGGCATGCGGATGCTCAGGACGTTCAAACGATAGTAGAGGTCTTCGCGGAAGTTGCCGCTTTCGACCCCCTCCTTGAGATCGCGGTTGGTGGCCGCGACGATGCGCACGTCGACGGCCGTCTCCTTGTTGCTTCCCACGGGGCGGATACGGTGATCTTCCAGGACGCGCAACAGCCGGGTCTGCATGGCGAGCGGCATTTCGCCGATCTCGTCGAGAAACAGGGTGCCGCCCTCGGCATAGGAGAATAGCCCCTCGCGCGCCTTGATGGCGCCGGTGAAGGCCCCCTTGACGTGGCCGAACAGTTCGCTCTCGAGCAACTCGGCGCTGATGGCCGCGCAGTTGACCGGCACGAAGGAGCCGGGGCGCCCGCTGTTCAGGTGGATGGCCCGGGCGGCCAGTTCCTTGCCGGTGCCGGACTCGCCGTGGATCAGCACGGTGGAGGGCATCGGCGCGATGCGCTTGATGACCTCGCACAGGCCCCTGATCGTGTCGCAGGAACCGATGATGCCGCCCCGGTCGTGGAGCTGGTCGAGCTGGCGGTGCAGCACGAAGTTATCGCGCTGAATGCGCCGCCGTTCCATGCAGGTCTCCACCGCGGTCTGCACTTGGTCGAGGCGTAAGGGTTTGAGGATAAAATCCGAGGCCCCGGCGCGCAGGGCCCGGACGGCGCTGTCGAACTCGGCATCCGCGGCCAGGAAGATGACCGGCGTGGTGCAGCCCTGCTCGCGCCGCTCCGCGATCCAATCGACGCCGGAGCGACCCGGCAGCCCGACGTCGACAATGATCAGGTCGAAGTGGCAGCGTGCGAGCAAGGAGTCGGCCGCCGCCGCGTTGTCGACGGTTTCCAGGAGGCTGAAACCCGGCTTCAGGCCTTGCCGCAGCAGATTCACGACCCCGGCCTCGTCGTCGACGATGAGCACGGAGCGCAGCCGCTGCGAAGGATGGTCGTGCTCCTCGATGAACGGCGCGGCGGGGGTGAACGGGTGAATGGCTTCGTTCATGGTACGAAGTGTCTCGAACTCCTCGGTGATCGGCGCATCCGCCTGGTGGGGACGCGGATGGCCCGTCCTTCTTCGTTGGCGACGGGCCTTGTCGTTTTTCTGGTTTGTTTTGTCCGCAAAGCCTACAACATGATGGGACAATTTGTCGCACGCTTCGTTCCGTGCGAAAGCCGAGGAGCGCTGCCTGGCGGCTGGCGGGCGGACAGGCGGACGCGGTATGGTCCGATTTACGGATTATTTGGTACCGGACTTGCCGTATCGGCGGGACACGGTCGACCGACGCGACGAGGTGGACAGGGGCGATGAGCGGGCTGGGCGAGGTCACGGCGTTGATTCTGGCCGGCGGACAGGGCCGGCGCATGGGCGGCGAGGACAAGGGTCTGCTCGACGTCTACCGGGTGCTCGCGGACCCGCTGGAAGGCTACCAGGGGCCGCTGGCCGGTTTCCTGGCTGGCATCCGCGTCGCGAGAACGCCTTATCTCGTTACGCTGCCATGCGACGGTCCGCTGCTCGGCGGGGATCTGGTGGCGCGTTTGCGCGCGGCGCTGGAGGCCGCGGGCGCGGAGATCGCCGTTGCGCACGACGGCCGGCGCCTGCAACCGGTGTACGCGCTGTTGAAGACTGCACTGCGGCCCAGCCTAGAGGCCTATCTTGCGGAGGGTGAGCGCAAAATCGACCTCTGGTTCGGGCGCCATCGCTGGACCACGGCGGATTTCAGCGACGCGCCCGAACAGTTCGCCAATGTCAACACGCCTGAAGACCGGGCTCGATTCGAGCCCGGGGGCTGACACGGACCGGCACAGCGCGGAGGAACAGCCGTTGACCGAATTTCCCGTACCCTTGATCGGGTTTGCCGCGTACAGCGGCACCGGCAAGACGACGCTGCTGCTGCAGGTGGTGCCATTGCTGGTCGATGCCGGCCTGCGGGTGGCGGTCGTCAAGCACGCCCACCACAGCTTCGAGCCCGACCAGGAGGGCAAGGACAGCTACCGGCTGCGCAAGGCCGGCGCCGGCCAGATGGTGGTCGCCTCGCGCCGCTGTGTCGCCTGGATTGCCGAGTGTCGCGACGAACGCGACGAACCGCGGCTTGCCGAGGCGCTCGCGAGCTTGCACACGGATGCGCTCGACCTGGTGCTGGTCGAGGGCTTCAAGCACGAAGCCTACCCGAAGATCGAGCTGTACCGCGCCGAGGTCGGCAAGCCCCTGTTGTACCCGGACGACCCGAACGTCGTCGCGATCGCGACCGACGGCTCGCTCGCCGCGGAGCGGATTGGGGAGCTGCCGCACCTGTCGATCAACGATCCGCGGCAGATTGCCGATTTCGTCCTGCACATGGTCGCCGGCGAGTCTGCCGCGGCGGTCAACCGCCCGTAACGGGCGGGAAGAAGGCGACCTCGTCGCCGTCGCCGATCGGCGTGTCGCCGTCGGCCATCTGCTGATTGACCGCGACCATCACGGTCGACTGCTCGAAAGCGGCGCGCCAGTCCGCGCCGCGTCCCATGAGCTGCTCGCGCAGGGCATCGACCGTTGGCAGACCGGCGGTTTCCACGGTCTCCTCGCGTTGGCCGAGTCGCTCACCCAGGCTGGCGAAGTAGAGGATTCGTAGCATCGCGTTGCCCTGTATCATTACCTGCTGATCTGTAACCAAAATAACACGCGTGCCGCGCGCGCGACGAGCGCTATGACCACCAATTCCACCACGAATTCCCACCTGGCGAGCTGCGACGACCCGCAAGACCCGAGCCTGGACGTTGCCGAAGCGACCGCCCGCATCCTCGAGGCAGTCCGGCCCTTGGGCGGCAGCGAGTGCCTGGCGTTGCGCAGTGCGCTAGGCCGGGTGCTCGCCGAGGACGTGATCTCGCCCATCGATGTGCCTTCGCACACCAACTCGGCGATGGACGGCTTCGCGCTGCGCGGTACCGACCTGGATGCCGCGGGCGGCGCACAGCTGCGCCTCGCCGGCGAGGCCTTCGCGGGGCGTGCTTACCCACGGGCGGTGGGCACCGGCGAGTGCGTGCGCATCATGACCGGGGCCGCCATGCCGGCCGGTACCGACACCGTGGTCATGCAGGAGCGGGCCCAGGTCGAGGGCGGACAGGTGCGGCTAGCGCCGGGCCAGCGCCCGGGGCAGAACGTGCGCCGGGCGGGCGAGGACCTGGCGCAAGGCGGGGTGGCGCTGCAGGCCGGGCATCGGCTCGTTCCGGCGGACCTCGGTCTGCTCGCCTCGCTCGGTCGGGCCGAAGTGCGGGTGCGGCGCCGCCCGCGCGTGGCCTTTTTTTCCACCGGCGACGAACTGCGCTCGATCGGCGAGCCACTCGGCGAGGGCGAGGTCTACGACAGTAACCGCTACACGCTGTTCGGCATGCTCAGCCGCCTCGGCGCGGAGATTCGCGACCTCGGCGTGGTGCGCGACGACCGCGAGGCGCTGCGCTCGGCGCTGGCCGAGGCCGCCGCCGACGGCGACCTGGTGCTGACCTCGGGCGGCGTCTCGGTGGGCGAGGCGGACTACATGAAGGACGTGCTCGCCGAACTCGGCGCGCCGGCGTTTTGGAAGATCGCCATGAAGCCGGGTCGTCCGTTGACGTTCGGCCGCATCGGCGAGGCCTGGTACTTTGGCCTGCCCGGCAACCCGGTGGCGGTGATGGTGACTTTCTACCAATTCGTCCAGCCTGCGCTACGCCGGCTGGCGGGCGAGGCAAGCGTCGCCGCGCCGACGCTTGCAGCCTGCGCGGCGGAACGCATCCGCAAGCGCCCCGGGCGAACCGAGTTCGTGCGCGGGGTGTTGTCGCCGGGCGACCGCCTGCCGCGCGTCGCCAAGGCCGGCACCCAGGGCTCGGGTGTCCTGCGGTCGATGAGTATCGCCAACTGTTTCATCGTGCTGCCGCCCGAACAGGGCGACGTGGCCGAAGGCGACCTGGTCGCCGTGCAGCCTTTCGAAGGCATCGTGTAGTTTCGGCGTTCGCCCCGCGCAGGGCCCAGGGTGCGCCGGTGCAGCCAGCGGCTTCGCGGTGCCGCGAAGCGCCGATCACTCGGCGGCACGAAAACCCAGGTCGCTCAGCCCTCGTTGAACCTCCACGTCGCGCAGCAGGGCAGCGAAGCGCTGCACGGCCGCGCGTTCCCAACGGGACTCGGGGATCACGAAGTCGTAGTGTTCCTCCTTCAACGGAAGGAACGCCAGGTCGTAGAGCTTGGCTACAGTGTCGATCGCCACACCCCAGTCGGCGCGGCCCTGCGCCACCGCCGTGGCCACGGCATTGTGCGACTTGGTCTGCACCGCATAGCCGAAGGGCTGTGCGCCGGCGAGCAGTTCGTCGATCAGTACGCGGGTACCACTGCCGACGTTGCGGTTGACCATCACGCAGTCGGGGTCGGCGAGGGCGGCCGCGACTGCCTCTTCGGGCGTGTCGGCGGCACGGAAGCGCGGGTCGCCGCGCCGGTAGACGAACCCCTGCAGGCGCCGGTACCCGGGCAGCAGACGCAGCCCCTCCGTCAGGTAGGGGCGGTTGTACTCGCCGGTGTCCGGGTCCATGAGGTGGATGCCGGCCAGGTCGCACTCCCCGCGCATTGCGGCCGACAGCCCGCCCTGGCTGCCGACGTGCATGGACTTGGTGCTGAGCCCCTCGTCCTGGAGGCGGTGCAGGAGGGAGTCGAGTCCGACGCAATGCGAACCGATGGTCACCAGGTCTGCCGGGGCCAGTCGACGCGACAGCAACGCCACCCTGCCCATTCGCGTCACCTCCGAGGCGGGTCGTACCGAGTTCTTGATGGTGAGCCTGATGCGCGGAGACGCCGGGTTCGCAGCCTATCCCAAGGGCCATACCTCGGGAGCCGTCACTGAGTTCAGCCATGCCGAC
>JARRQB010000210.1:0-3619 GCA_037382265.1 Gammaproteobacteria bacterium
CGCCAGCGTGATGTTGAAGGGACGCCCGACACGGCGGCTACTGGCGCTGGGCCTCGAACTCGATGATCAGCTCGACCTCGTCACCGACCCAGCCGTTGTCGACCGAGTAGTCCATGCCATAGGCGCTGCGCAGGAAGCTGCCGCGGGCCGACACGCCCATGACGTAGGGCTTGCCGCCAAGCAGTCCGCCACCGAAGGGATACTCGGCGCTCTTGTTCCAGGTGGCCTCCAGCGTCAACGGCCGCGACTGGCCGAGCAGTTCCAATTCGCCTTCGATGCGGTAGCGGCGTTCCCCGAGCGGTGTTGCGCCCTGGGCGCGAAACACCATCTGTGGGAACTCGGCGCTGTTGAGAAAATCCGCGCTGCGCAGATGTTCGTCGCGCTTGCGGTGATTGCTGAACACGCTTTCGGTATCGACCGTTACGACGACGTCGCTCAGTTCGCCGCTCGCCTCGTCGAAGGTGAACGAACCGCTGGCCTTGCGGAACATGCCAAGCAACTTGGCATAACCCACGTGATCGACCAGGAAGCCGATGCTCAGGTGATCCGGATCGATCTCGTAACGCGCCGGTTCGGCCCTGACGCTCGCGCTGCCCAGACCGATCATCAGAGCGCCGGCAAGCAGGACCGCGGGGGAAATAATTAGGCTACGTTTCATCTTCATCGGCTGTCGACTCCTGCGTGTGTTTGATCGGGACGACGCCAAAGCCAGGCGACATCGACCAGGAAAGAGTAGCAAAGCAAAACCAGACCGGTCGCGGCGGCGCCACTGCTCCATGGTAAGGGCACCACGGGCGCAAGTGCAGCCAACAGCGACAGCACCTGCAGTACGCACACGGTCTTGCGCCGGCGGCTTTCCGGCAGTGGGCGGCGCAGCCAGCGCCAGACCATGCCCGCCAAGACGAACAGGTAGCGCATCGCGCCGGACAGCAGGACCCATGCCCCCGCTTTGCCGAGCTGCAGGCACAGCACCGCCATCAACAGCACCAGCAGGGCATCGGTCTCCATGTCGAAACGCGCACCGAAGGCGCTGCTCCAGCCGCCCCGCCGCGCCAGCCAGCCATCGACGCCGTCGAGCAGCAGCACCGTGGTGGCGATGATGACCGCCGGCCAGGCGATCGCCGCCGATTCCTCGCCGAGCATCCCACCGCACAGCGCAGAAAGCGCGAGGCGGCCGAGCGTGACCAGGTTGGCCGGACCAAACCGCCTGTGCGGCAGGTGCTCCGGCAGATACAGGCCGAGCCAGGCCGCCGCGCAGATGAACAGCGCCAAAGTCTTGACGACAAAGTCACCGCCGAGCGCAAGCGACTGAGACAGCCACAGGCTGCCCAACGACAGCGTCAGCGCCGCGGCCAGGACAAGGACAAACGCCTGTTGGGTGAGCCTTCGCAAACCGGGCTGCAGTGTACTTGATCCAGCCATTGGCTAGAATGCTCGGACCATGGGTGTCTCCACTCAACCCCTCAGTGCAAGCCGGAACTTGGACGTCGCGCGGCGGCGTGGTCGGCCGCAATGAACGCAGCGCTGCAGGCGAGGGCATTCTGGGTCACCGCCGCCGGTCAGGGCAAGCTGCTCGGCGAGACGCTGCCCGAGCCCGGTCCGCAGGATGTGCTGGTGCGTGCGCTGTACAGCGCCGTCAGTCGCGGCACCGAGGCCCTGGTGTTCCGTGGCGAGGTCCCGCCGAGCGAATACATGCGCATGCGGGCGCCCTTTCAACAGGGTGAGTTCCCGGCGCCGGTCAAGTACGGCTACATCAATGTCGGCGAGGTCGAGCAGGGCCCCGAGTCGCTGAGAGGCAGGCTGGTGTTCTGCCTCTACCCGCATCAGTCCCGCTACGTCGTGCCGGCCGATGCGGTGATTCCGATTCCACCGGGCGTGCCGCCTGCCCGCGCCGTGCTGGCAGCGAATATGGAGACCGCCGTCAATGCCTTGTGGGACCTGTCGCCGCGGGTCGGCGACCGCGTGGCCGTGGTCGGTGGCGGGGCCGTCGGCTGCCTGTGCGCGAGGCTTGCGACACAGATCCCCGCTTGCCGGGTCGAGCTGGTCGATGCCAATCCGCGGCGTGCTGCGATCGCCGCGCAGCTCGGCGTCGAATTCGCCGTTCCCGATGCCGCCACGCCCGACGCCGACGCGGTGATTCATTGCAGCGGCAGCGGCCCGGGGCTAGCCAACGCACTGCGCATCGCCGGTTTCGAGGCGCGCGTGCTCGAACTGAGCTGGTACGGCAGCCGTGCGGTGTCGCTGCCGCTGGGCGAGGCCTTTCATGCACAGCGGCTGCAACTGATCTCTTCCCAGGTCGGCAGCGTGGCCGCGGCGCAGCGTGCGCGTTGGTCGCACCTTCGACGCCTGGGCCTTGCGCTGGCCTTGCTGGACGACCCCGTGCTCGATTTCCTGATCACGGACGAGAGCCCTTTCTCTGCCCTCCCCGAGGTGCTCGCCACGCTCAGCGACGGATCTGGCGAGACGATCTGCCATCGCATCGCGTATCCCTGAGGTATCCACTATGTACAGTGTCACCGTCCGCGACCATATGATGATCGCCCACAGTTTCCGCGGCGAGGTGTTCGGGCCGGCGCAACGCCTGCACGGCGCAACCTATGTCGTCGACCTCGAGCTACAGCGCCCGGAGCTCGACGAAGACGGACTCGTGGTCGATATTGGCCTGGCCAGTCACGCACTGCATGAGGTATTGAAAGAGCTCAACTACCGCAATCTTGACAAGGAACCGACATTCACGGGCGTCAACACCACGACCGAGTTCCTGGCGCGGGTCGTGTTCGATCGCATCGCCGCACGCGTCGCCGCCGGCGACTTGGGCACGGGCGCGGCCGGGCTGAGCGCGCTGCGCGTGACGCTGCACGAGTCGCACGTCGCCGCGGCGAGCTACGAGGGCGGATTGGCCGGTTGAACGAACGCACAACGCTCGATCTGGTCGTTCCCAGCGGTCTGGAGACGCGCACCGGCGGCTTCATCTATGACCGTCGCATGGTCGAGGCACTGCGCGAACGCGGGTGGAGCGTGACGGTGCGTGAACTCGGCGGCGGCTTCCCGCAGCCCTCGGCCGATGAGCTGTGCGAGGCCGCCAGCCTGCTGCGCGGTCTGCCGGCAGGGCGCAGCGTACTGATCGACGGCCTGGCCCTGGGCGGCATGCCCGAACTCGTCGCGTCCGAGCGCACGCGCCTGCGGCTGATCGCGCTGATCCATCACCCGCTGGCGCTGGAAACCGGGCTGGACGCGGCAACCGCGCAGCGGCTGCGCTCGGCCGAACGCCGGGCACTCGCGGCGGTCTCGCAGGTCATCGTGACCAGCCAAACGACAGCGGCCGCCCTGAGCGAATACGCCGTCGCCCCTGAGCTGATCGATGTGGTGCCACCGGGCACCGACCGCGCGCCGCTCGCCATAGGCTCGGGGAAGCCGACGCTGCAGCTCTTGTGCGTCGGGACGCTGACACCACGCAAGGGCCATGCCCTGCTGATCGAGGCGCTGGCCCGTCTCAAGGACCTCCGCTGGCGATTGGCTTGCGCGGGCAGCACCGAGCGGGACCCGGCCTGCGCCGGGGCGTTGGAGCAGCAGGTGAAACGGGCCGGTCTCGACGAGCGCGTCGTGCTGCTCGGGGAGC
>JARRQB010000211.1:0-3602 GCA_037382265.1 Gammaproteobacteria bacterium
CGGGCGCTTCGCCTGGATCAAGCTGGCGCCAGGCGGCGGCACCGTTGGTTTCATCGTGCACCGTGGCGACATCAAGGACGGTACCGATGCGGATCGCTTCTTCGCGGCCGGCGTGACGCCCGAAATCTGGCTGCAGCAGGACGATGGCGCAGAGTATCTCTCGCAGGCGTCGGCCCAAGGATACGCGACCATCCGCTACCACCGGCCCGACGGTGATTACGGCGACTACACCAGCGACAACTACAACGATTTCTGGGGTCTGCACCTGTGGGGCGACGCAATCGACCCCTCCGAAGGCACGGAGTGGACCAGCCCGAAGAAGGCGGACGGCATCGACGATTACGGTGTGTTCTGGTACATCCTTTTGCAGGATCCCTCGGCGGAGCTGAACTTCATTATCCACCGCGGCGACGAAAAGGACCCGGGCCCGGACGAGAGCTTCACGCCCAACCAGGCACCGACGGCCTGGAAGCAGTCGGGTGATGAGGAAATCTATCCCCGGCGCGGAGCGGCGGAAGGCTATGCCACCCTGCACTATCACCGACCGGCTGGCGACTACGGCGATTTCACCAGCCCCAACTTCAACGATTTCTGGGGTTTGCACGTCTGGAACGGAGCCGCGACCCCTACGGACTGGGCCGAACCGGTGCGCCCGTCCGAGATCGACATCTTCGGTCCAGTGTTCGAAGTGCCGCTGGTTCCCGGCACCACCGAACTGGCGTACATCCTGCACCGCGGCGACCTCAAGGACCCGGGCCCCGATCAGTTCCTGAACCTGCTGGTCACCGGCTACGAGGCCTGGCAACTGCAGGGCGCCGACCCGGGCAGCCCCTACATCCTTCCGGTGCCGGGCGCGACGATGGCCAACCCGGGCGACCTGCGCAAGCAACGGGCCTTCTGGGTGGATGAGCGAACGATCGCCTGGGACGCCGCCGATGATCCCGGCAACACGTACACGCTGCACTACTCGGCCACTGCCGACCTCGCCGCCACCGAGAGCGGCATCTTCGGCGGCGACTACATCGTGCTCGGGCCCGGGACGCTCAGCGACGAGGTCAAGGCCAGGTTCCCGCACCTGGCAGGCCTGCCGGCGCTCGAAATCCAGTCCGGCGACCTGTCGCTGGTGCCCGACATCCTGCGCGGCCAGTTCGCGGTTTCGGCCGTCAACGGCGACGGTGACTCGGTCGACGCCACCGGCCTGCAGATACCCGGCGTACTGGACGACCTGTATACCTACGACGGGCCGCTCGGTGTCGAGGTAGGGGGCGGCGCAACCACGCTCCGGCTGTGGGCGCCGACCGCTCAGTCCGCCTCGCTGCTACTGTTCGACTACTCCGACCCGTCCACCGCGCCGGTGTCGATGCCGATGGCCCTTGATCCCTCGACCGGCGTCTGGAGCATTTCCGGCGGCCCCGACTGGGTCGGTAAGTACTACCTGTTCGAGGTGGCAGTATTCGCGCCGACCACCAACCTGATCGAGATCAACGCGGTCACCGACCCGTATTCGCTGTCGCTGGCCGCCAACAGCGCCCGCAGCCAGATCGTCGACCTCGGCGACCCGGCGCTGCAGCCGCCCGGCTGGGACGCTCTGGTCAAGCCCGAGCTGCCGGCGCCGGAGGACGTCGTAGTCTACGAGCTGCACGTGCGCGACTTCAGCTGGTACGACCCGATCGTGCCGGACGCCGAGCGCGGCACCTTCCGCGCCTTCACCCAGGAAGGCTCTTACGGCATGGACCACCTGTCGGCGCTGGCCCAATCTGGCCTGACCCACATCCACCTGCTGCCGGTCTTCGACGTTGCGACGATACCCGAATACCGCGCGGACCAGCTGGAGCCCGATGACGCGATTCTGGCCAGCTATCCGCCGGACTCCGACCAGCAACAGGCTATCGTCACGACGATCGAAAACCAGGACGGCTTCAACTGGGGCTACGATCCCTGGCACTACACCACGCCCGAGGGCAGCTACTCCACCGACCCGGACGGGCCGCAGCGCATACTCGAATTCCGCGAGATGGTGCAGTCGCTGAACCAGAGCGGCCTGCGGGTGGTCATGGACGTGGTCTACAACCACACCAACTCGGCCGGCCAGAACGCCAAGTCGGTGCTGGACAAGCTGGTCCCCGGCTACTATCACCGCCTGAACGCCGACGGCTTCGTCGAGACTTCGAGCTGCTGCCCGAACACCGCGGCTGAACACGCGATGATGGAGAAGCTGATGCTCGACTCGCTCGTCACTTGGGCGCGCGACTACAAGGTCGACGGCTTTCGCTTCGACCTGATGGGTCATCATCCGAAATCGACGATGCTGAAAATCCGCGAGGCGCTCGACGCCCTAACGATGGCGCGCGACGGCGTCGACGGCAGCAAGGTCTACCTCTACGGCGAGGCTTGGAACTTCGGCGAGGTCGCCAACGACGCGCGTTTCGTGCAGGCGACTCAGGCCAACATGGGCGGCACCGGCATCGGCTCGTTCAACGACCGCGTCCGCGACGGCGTGCGCGGTGGCGGCCCGTTCAGCGGGCTGCAGGACCAGGGTTTCGCGACCGGGCTATTTTACGATCCTAACGGCACGCCGCAGGGCACGCCGGCCGATCAGGAGGACCGGCTGAAGATGCTGGCCGACTGGATCCGCGTGTCTCTGGCCGGGGGACTGGCCAACTTCCCGCTGACCGACCGGAACGACAACGCGGTGTTCGGCTGGCAGATCGATTACAACGGCCAGCAGGCCGGCTACACGCTCGATCCGCAGGAGATCATCAATTACGCCGCTGCCCACGACAACGAGACCTTCCACGACGCCGTGCAGCTCAAGGTTCCCCTGATGACATCGACCGGCGACCGCATGCGGGTTCAGAACGTCGCCAACGACCTGATCGCGCTCGGGCAGGGCGTGCCGTTCTTCCACGCCGGGCAGGACATGCTGCGCTCCAAGTCGATGGACCGCGACAGCTACAACTCCGGCGACTGGTTCAACCGCCTCGATTTCACGTACTCGTGGAACAACTGGGGCGCCGGCCTGCCGGTCGCGTCCAAGAACGAGGACAACTGGGGGCTGATGCAGCCGCTGCTGGCCGATCCGGCGCTGCAGGTCAGCACCGACGAGATCGAGGCCGTGGCCGAGCACTTCCGCGAAATGATGCAGATCCGCAAGAGCTCGCGACTGTTCCGGCTGCCGGACGAGGCATCGGTCATAGACCACCTCGGCTTCCTGAACACCGGCCCGACGCAGGTCCCGGGTCTGATCGTCATGGTGCTGGCGGACGACGACGGCAGCATCGACGTGCTGCGCGAACGCATCGCCGTGCTTTTCAACGCCACCGACGATCCGCAGGATTTCGCAGCGCCGTCGCTGGCCGGCTACCCGTTCTCCCTGCACGCGGTACAGCAGGAATCGGCCGACCCGGTGGTCGGCGGCTCTGCGTGGGACGGCGACACGGCGACCTTCTCGGTGCCGCCGCGCACGACGGCCGTATTCGTGGCCAAGCGATCGGTGGCCGACCAGGTCGTTTTGCTGATCGATTACATCGAGAACCTGGTCGACGATGGGTTCCTCAACGGAGGCCAGGGCAATGCCCTGATCTCCAAGCTGGTGAACGCGC
>JARRQB010000212.1:0-4999 GCA_037382265.1 Gammaproteobacteria bacterium
TTCTTCGCGATCTCCGCGTCTTGGCGAGAGAAAAGATTTTGTCGTTCTGTGCGGCTTGGCGAGAGCAATACCCATCCCGCGCCAATGGCGACCTCAACCGGCGTTTTGTGGCAGTTCGCCGCTCAGGTGCTGCTGCAGGCTGTTGGCGAAGCCCAGGCCGGCCTCGGCGTAGATGTTGAACGTCAGGTCGACGCCGGCTCGTTCCAGTTCCTCGGCCTCGTCCGGGTACTTGGTGGTGGCGGCGATCTTGCCCGCGAAGCCGCGCTCGCGCAGGCGCTGCGCGGCGGCCAGATTGGCGTGGTGCGCGGGCATGGTCAGCAGCACCCAGTCGAGGTGGCCGGCCAGGCCCTCGGCGCGCGACCAGAAGTCGGGGTTGGTCGCGTCGCCGGTGACGACCTGGCGGCCCGCGTTCAAGTGCTTCTCGACCGCCGCGGTGTCGATGTCGACCCCCAACACCCGGTGCGGGAACTGCTGGGCAACGGTGTCGTAGGCGGCGGTGCCGACCCGGCCCATGCCGAACACGGCGACGTCCAGGCCGCTGGTGTCCAGGGCCTCGTCGCCCGGTAGCCGCCGGGCTTGCTCCCAGCGTTTGAAACGGCCGCGCCAGCGGGTGTAGAAGACGTCGCCGCGGGTGGCCAGCGGCGCCGCGCCCATGAACGACAGCGCCAGCGTCAGCGCGAACACCACCAGCCAGTCCGACTGCAGCCAGCCGGCGCCGACCGCGGTGACGCCGACGATCAGGCCGAACTCGCTGTAGTTGGCCAGGTCCAGCGACCCCTGCCAGGCCGTGCGGGCGCGCAGCCGGAAGCGCGTGAACAGCCAGTAGAACAGGCCCACCTTCACCGGCAGGAAAGCGACCAGCAGGGCGGCGGCCAGCAGTTCCGGCCAGCCCGGCAGGCCGGACATGCCGATGCTGAGGAAGAAGCCCACCAGGAACAGGTCCTTGAACGCCAGCAGGCCCCTGGCCAGTTCGTTCGCCTTGGCGTGGCCGGCCAGCAGCATGCCCAGCACCAGGGCGCCCAGGTCGCCCTTCAGGCCGACCAGTTCGAACAGATCGGCCCCGCCCAGGGCCAGCACGATGCCGTACAGCGCCAGCAGCTCGCCGTGGCCGCTGCGCTCGAGCAGGCGCATCAGCAGCGGGCGCAAGGGCAGCAGGAGCAACAGCGCCACCGCCCAGTAAGAGGGAATCTTGCCGGCCGAGACGGCCAGGAAGCACACCGCGGCGATGTCCTGCACCACCAGCACGCCGATGGCGATGCGGCCGTGGCGCGAGGACTCCGCGCCCATCTCGGCGAGCACCTTGACCGCGAACACGGTGCTCGAGAACGACAGCGCGAAGGCGACCAGCAGCGCAGTGGCGGGCTCCAGGTCGACGAACAGCGGCAGGCCCAGCGCGGCGAGCCCGAGCAGCAGTGCGGCGAGGCCGACGCTGATCAGCACCATGTGCAGGGCGGCGACGCCCCAGATCTCCGGCCGCGCCAGCGCGCTCAGTTTGAGCTTCAGGCCAATCGAGAACAGCAGCAGGGTGACGCCGAGGTCCGCCATCCCGGCCAGAAACCCTCCGCCCTCGGCGCCGGCGGCGTGCAGCACGAAGCCGGCGGCCAGAAAGCCGACCAACGGCGGCAGGCCGATGCTCCGCACCGCCAAACCGCAGGCGAAGGCGATGGCGATCCACAGCGGGTCGCTCGGGTGGATGGCTAGCAGGATGGATTCCACGGCGGCTCCCGGTTACGTCCCCGCGGAGTGTCCCCTATTTCCTGCTTTCCTTCTATTTCCCCTACCGGGGGGCGTGGGTTCCGCGTTTGTCGTCTTCCCAAAGCTCCGGGCGGTTCAGCGTGTTGCCCAGCACCGCGCTCAGGGTGCCGAGCCCGATGAGCAGCCAGAAGCGGTAGTCGAGCCCGCCCGACGGCCCGAGATGCGCGAGCACGGCGGCCGCGCCGTAGAGCACGACCGACAGGACCCAGAAAAACTTCACTAGCATTCCGACGACTCCGTAAATAAGTAATTGCGGAAATGCTAATGATTATATCGGCCGCGTGCAACGGACTTGAGGGGAGATGACAGGCGATTCCTCTCGCCAAGCCGCAAAGGACGCGAAGAACGGCAACGAATGGTTTCTTCGCGTGCTTGGCGTCTTTGCGAGAGCTATCTCCGGATCAGTCGACCCGGGCCGATAGGCTGTCGGCCCCGATGCCGTCGATCTCGACCGCCACCACCCGGTTTTCCAGCGCCTGGTCGTCGGCCCCGGTGATCAGGGTGCGCAGGTAATTCGGCGTGTAGCCCAGCCAGCGGCCCGCGGCATCCCGCTGCTCGACCAGCACGGCGAAGCGCCGCCCGACGAAGCCTGCCATGAACCGCCGCCGGCCCGCGGCCGCGACCTCGGCCAGTTCGGCGCAGCGCGCGCGCTTGCGCTCGCGGCTCACCGGGTCGGGCAGGGTCGCGGCCTTGGTGCCGGCGCGCGGCGAGTAGGCGAACACGTGGACGTCGCCGAACCCGACCCGCTCGACGAAGTCCAGGGTCTCGCGCCACTCGGCCTCGGTCTCCCCCGGAAAGCCGACGATGATGTCGGTGGTGATGTTGAGGTCGGGCACGGCGGCGCGGGCCGCCGCGGCGAGCGCCTCGAACTCGTCGGGCCGGCAGCGCCGCGACATGCGCCGCAGCACCGCGGGCGAGCCGCTTTGCATCGGCAGGTGCAGGTGCGGCAGCAGGCGCGGGTCGGCGAAGCGCGCCCAGAAGCCGATCGGCAGGTCCCAGGGCTCGAGCGAACCGAGCCGCAGGCGCGGCAGTTCGGTCCCGGCCAGGATGGCGTCGATCAGCTCGCCCAGGTGAGAACCGGTATCGCTGCCGTAGCCGCCCAGGTGCACGCCGGCCAGGACCACCTCGTTGATTCCCGCGCCCACCAGGGCGTTGACCTCGTCCACCACGTCGGCGATCGGACGACTGCGCTCGGCGCCGCGCGCCGTGGTGACGATGCAGTAGCTGCAGCGGTAGCGGCAGCCGTCCTGCACCTTGACGAAGGCGCGCTGGCGGCCGCGCGCCAGCAGCGTTCCGGCGTCGGGCTCCAGAGCGCCGGCCGGCATCGCGGGGAAGGCGAACTCGCGGGTCGAGATCTCCACCAGGTGGTCCTTGTCCTGGTTGCCCACGACCAGGTCCACCCCCAACTCGGCGGCGGCGCGCTCGGCGTCCAGCGTCGCGTAGCAGCCGCTCACCACCAGCTTGGCCGCCGGGTTGGCGCGGTGGGCGCGGCGCAGCAGCTGGCGCGACTTGCGCCCGGCCTCGGCGGTCACTGCGCAGGTGTTGACCACCACCAGGTCGGCGTCCTCGGGCCCGGCCGCCAGTTCCCAGCCGCGGGCGCGGAAGTCGCGCGCCCAGGTCTCCAGCTCCGCCTCGTTGAGGCGGCAGCCCAGGGTGTGCAAATGGACGCGAGCTGCGGTCATGGCGTAATTTAGGTGCTGGCGGTAAACGCTGGAATTCTAAACGAGTTTGCGAGATCCAGGGGCGTGGGCACCGGTTTCGAACGGTGGGGCCGACGGCCGAGGGCCTAGGGCCTAGGGGTCAAACCCGCCTGCGGCTTGCGCCAGATTTTTCGGACCTTGACCATCGGCGAGGCGCTCCTGCTGGCCGCCGCCGTGGCGCTGCTGGCCGGCGCGCTGTGGATGGTGCGGACCCTGGTGCGCGGCCGGGCGGCCGAGCGCGAGTGGGTGACGGACGAGCTCGACCGGCTGCAGGACGGCTTCCGGCACGCCCTCGACGGCACCCGCCAGGACATCGTGGCCACGCTCGCGCGCAGCCAGGTGCTCGGCCAGGAGTCGCACCAGCGCGGCCTGGCGGCGCTCAAGGAAGGCATCGACGACCGGCTCGGCCGGCTGCAGCGCCAGACCCTGGAGGACGGCGGCGCCCTGCGTACCGACCTGGTGGGGCGCTTCGAGCAGTTCAAGCGGACGGTCGGCGACGAACTGGCCAACGGCCGGTTAAGCCAGCAGCGCGAACTCGGCGAACTGCGCCAGGCGCTCGACGCCGCCCTGGCCCGCCACCGCGCCATGGACCAGCGCCAGGCGGACAACATCCGCGCCCAGCAGGACGCCCTGGCGGGTGCCATGCAGGCCATGAGCCGACAGGTGGTGGGCGCCTTCCAGCAGTCGGCGGCGGAGCTGGGCAAGCGGGTCGAGGACCTGACCCGGACCACCGACGGGCGGCTCAAGGAGATCGCCGGCCAGGTCGAGCAGCGCCTGAGCGAGGGGTTCCAGAAGACCACCGAGACCTTCACCCGCGTGCTCGAGCACCTGAGCCGCATCGACGAGGCGCAGAAGAAGATCACCGAGCTCTCGTCCAACGTCGTCAGCCTGCAGGAAGTGCTGACCGACAAGCGCTCGCGCGGCGCCTTCGGCGAAGTGCAGCTGGAGGGCCTGGTCGCCAACCTGCTGCCCGAGGGCAGTTACCGCATGCAGGCCACCCTGTCGAACGACACCCGGGTGGACTGCCTGCTGTTCCTGCCCGAACCGACGGGGCAGGTACCGGTCGACGCCAAGTTTCCGCTGGAGAGCTTTCAGCGCATGACCGACTTCGACCTGGCGGAGGGGGACCGCGCGCGCGCGGCGCGGCAGTTCCGCGTCGACATCAAGCGCCACGTCGGCGCCATCGCGGAGAAGTACATCATTCCCGGCGAGACCGCCCAGGGCGCGGTCATGTTCCTGCCCGCCGAGGCGATCTTCGCCGAGATCCACGCCCGCTTCCCCGACCTGGTCGAGGAGGCGCACAGCCGCCGGGTCTGGCTGGTCTCGCCGACCACTCTGATGGCCGTGCTCACCACCGCGCGCGCCGTGCTCAAGGACGACGCCACCCGCCGCCAGGTGCACGTCATCCAGGACCACCTGAGGCAGCTCGCGCAGGACTTCGCCCGGTTCCAGGGTCGCATGGACAACCTCGCCCGCCACATCGCCCAAGCGCACCAGGACGTGGAGCAGGTGAACACCTCGGCCAGGAAGATCACCGAGCGCTT
>JARRQB010000213.1:0-5515 GCA_037382265.1 Gammaproteobacteria bacterium
CGTTGAGCGACGAGCAGCTGAGCATCCAGGGTGCACGCTGCATGGACTGCGGCATCCCCTTCTGCCACCAGGGCTGTCCGGTCAACAACATCATCCCGGACTGGAACGACCTGGTGTACCGGGGCGAGTGGGAAGAGGCGATCGAGGTGCTGCACAGCACCAACAACTTCCCCGAGGTCACCGGCCGTATCTGCCCCGCGCCCTGCCAGGAGTCCTGCACCCTGAACCTGCAGGACGAGCCGGTCACCATCAAGACCAACTAGTGCGCGATCGCCGACAAGGCGTGGGAGCACGGCTGGGTGAAGCCGCAGATCGCCCGCCACAAGTCCGGCAAGCGGGTTGCCGTGGTCGGCTCTGGCCCCTCCGGTCTCGCCTGCGCCCAGCAGCTCGCGCGCGCCGGCCACACCGGGGTGGTGTTCGAGAAGCACGACCGGATCGGTGGCCTGATGCGCTACGGCATCCCCGACTTCAAGCTCGACAAGTCGCTGATCGACCGGCGCATCGCGCAGATGCGCGCCGAAGGGGTCGAGTTCCACGCCAATACCCACGTCGGTGTCGATCTGCCCGGCAAGAAGCTGCTGGCCGACTACGACGCGGTGGTCATGGCCGGTGGTTCCGAACAGCCGCGCGACCTGCCGGCACCGGGCCGGGAGCTCGCGGGCGTGCACTTCGCCATGGACTTCCTCACCCGCAACTCCAAGGCGGTGCAGGGCGTCAACGGCGCCAAGGAGCGCGTCATTTCCGCCGCGGGCAAGCACGTGGTCGTGATCGGCGGCGGCGACACGGGTTCCGACTGTATCGGCACGTCCAACCGCCACGGTGCCGCTTCCGTGACCCAGATCGAAATCCTCGACAAGCCGCCCGAGCAGGAAGACAAGGGCGTGACCTGGCCGCTGTGGCCCAACAAGCTGCGCACCTCGTCCTCGCAGGAAGAGGGCTGCGAGCGTCTGTGGAACGTGGTGACCAAGGCCTTCATCGATGACGGTGAGGGCCGGGTGAGCGCCATGCGCTGCGCGCTGGTGCGCTGGGACAGGGACGCCGACGGCCGCTGGGCGATGTCCGAGGTCGAGGGTTCGGAGTTCGAACTCAAGGCCGACCTGGTGCTGCTGGCAATGGGTTTCGTGCACCCGGTGCACGAGGGCATGCTGCAGGAGTTCGGCGTCGCGCTCGACCCCCGCGGCAACGTGCGCGGCACCACCGAGGGGCCGGACGCGTACAAGACCTCGGTCGACGGCCTGTTTGCCGCCGGCGACATGCGCCGCGGCCAGTCGCTGGTGGTGTGGGCCATTCGCGAAGGGCGGCAGTGCGCCCGCGCCGTCGACGAGTACCTCATGGGCACTTCCGATCTGCCGCGCTGAGCGGGGTGCGCGCGGCGCCGGCCACGCGCAGCCCGACGGTCCCGAGGGGTACGATAGCCGAGAGGATTTCCGCTACGCCGCGGAACGCAGCACCCGATCGACGGTCCCGAGCAGCTCGCCGACGTCGATCGGCTTGGTGAGGTAGCGCAGGAAGCCCGCCATCAGTCCCTGGTCCACGTCCTCGGGCATGGCGTTGGCGCTCACCGCGATCACCGGCGTGTCGGCGGTTTCCGGTGCCGCGCGCAGCGCAGCCAGTACCTCGTAGCCGCTCATGTCCGGCAGCCCGATGTCGAGCAGAATGAGCTCGGGGCGGTGTTCGCGCGCCGCGTCGAGGCCGCGCTCCCCGTCGGGCGCCGAGAGCAGACGGATGTTCGGCCGCTGCCGGCGAATGAGTTGACGCAGCAGGGTGACGTTGGCGGCGTTGTCCTCGACGTAGAGGACCGTGAAGGTGCCGTCGGCGCTGCCGATCGGCACCACCTCGGGTTCCGCTTCGCCCGTCAGCTGGTGCGGCAGCCCGGCTGCGTTCGGCCGCGCCAGGGGAATGTCGACCCAGAACCGGCTGCCCTCGCCGAGCGTGCTCTCGACCCCGATGTCGCCGCCCATCAGGTGCAGCAGCTTCTGTGTGATGGTCAAGCCGATGCCGGTACCCTCGATCTCCTCGGTGTGCGGTCCGACGCGGGTGAAGGGCTTGAAGATGGTCACCAGCTCGTCCTCGGTCAGGCCTTTGCCGGTGTCCGCGACCACGATGCGGCAGTAGCGGCCGTCGCTCAGGGGGGTGGTTTCCAGGGTCACGCGCCCGTCCGGCCGATTGTATTTGATGGCGTTCGACAGCAGGTTGAGCAGCACCTGTTTCAGTCGCTTCGGGTCGGACCGCACCAGGGTCTGGGGCTCGTCGACCGCGTCCACGATGCTGATGCCGCGCGACTCGGCCAGCGGCATGACCAGCGCCAGCGAGTCGTCGATCAGGTCGCGCAGCGCGATGTCCTGGACCGCCGCGTCGATGCGACCCGCCTCGATCTTCGCCAGGTCCAGCACCTCGTTGATCAGTTCGAGCAGATGCCAGCCCGCCTTGAGGATCTGCTCGACGCTCTCGTCCTGGTCGCCGGCCAGCGGGCTGTCCGGGTCGCTCTGCAGCAACTGGGCAAAGCCCAGGATGGCGTTGAGCGGCGTGCGCAGTTCGTGGCTCATGCGCGAGAGGAACTCCGACTTGGCGCGGTTGGCGGCCTCGGCGGCATCGCGCGCGGCCACCAGGGCATCGCGCGCGAGCTGGGCGTCGGTCTCGTCGCGAATGACGCACACCAGGTGCACCTCTTCCTTCACCCGCATCTCGGCGACCGCCAGCGACAGCGGGAACTCGCGGCCCTCCGCCGTGCGGCCCATGAGCTCGAGCCGGCGGTGTGCGCTGGTCGCCGGGTCGAAGTCCGGTACGTAGTCGGTGATCGACTCGCCCTCGAGGTCGTCGACCGGGCGCCGAAACAAGCGTCCCGCGGCTGGGTTGGCGCTCGAGATGGTACCGTCGCGCTGCACGGAGAGCAGGGCGTCGAAGGTGTTCTCCAACACCGCGCGCAGGCGCATCTCGCTGTCCAGGATGTTCAGCGCCTGGCGGGTGACCTGCTCTTCGTGCTTGCGGCGCTCGTTGATCTCCGACTGCAGGCTGCGGTTGGTGTGGCGCAGTTTCTCGGCATACTTGGCGATCGCGTTTTCGGCCCTGCGCCGTTGCGTCATCTCGGCGTTGAGGTCGGTCTGGGCGGCGAGCAGGTTGTCGGTCAGGGCAGTGTTCTGGAAGCGCAGGCGAAAGGCGTCTTCCAGGGTGCCGGCGAAGCTCTCGCCGAGAGCCAGGAGCATGATCGCGTACACCGCAGCGGCCACGGTCAGAAAGCTCGAGGAACCGATCGGGGCGATCCACAGCCACAGCACCGTCAGGGACAGCAGCGGCACCATGAAGCCAAAATAGGCGCCGCGCAGCGCGCCCATGGTGCCCAAGCTGCCCGCCGCTAGACCGCCGATCAGGGCCAGGGTGACGATCTGCTCGACGATACCCGTGCCGGCGCCGCCGAGATACAGGGCGCTGGCGCACGAGGCGCCGGAAAGCACCGAGCCGGCAAACAGCAGGTAGCTCGCCCGGCGCACCCGGGCGGGGTCCTCCAGTCCCTCGCGGTAGTAGAGCGCGAACGCCCGCACCGCCAGCGACGAGATGACCGTGGTGTACCAGGCCTGCAGATCGCCGGTCACCCGGCGCTCGATGGCCTCGCGGTTCCGGCTCAGGATGTCACGCGGGCTCTGCATGCTGCTGCTTGATGTCGAGGATCTCCGGCAGGCGGCTCACGAACAGGTTCACCAGGGTGGGATCGAGGTGGCTGCCGGCAATGCGGTGCAGCTCGGCGACGGCCGTCTCCACCGGCCAGGCCTCCTTGTACGGGCGGCGGCTGGTCAGGGCGTCGAACACGTCGGCCACGGCGACGATGCGCGCCTCGATCGGTATCGCCTCGCCGGCCAGGCCGTGCGGGTAGCCGGTGCCGTCCCAACGCTCGTGATGGTGGCGGGCGATGCGCGCGGCCATCTGCATCAGTTCGGAGGGGTGGCCGTCGAGGATCCGGGCGCCGATGTGGACGTGGGTCTGCATGACCGCCCACTCCTCCTCGTCCAGCCGGCCCGGCTTGAGCAGGATGCGGTCGGGGATGCCGAGCTTGCCGATGTCGTGCATGGGGCTGGCGTTGAGGATGAGTTCCGCCTGGTACTCGTCGAAGCCGGCGGCGCGCGCGAGCACCTGCGAGAACCGGCTCATGCGCACGATGTGCAGGCCGGTTTCGTTGTCGCGGTACTCCGCCGCCAGGCCCAGCCGGCGGATGATCTCGAGCCGCGTCTCGCGCAGTTCAGCCGTGCGCTCGCGCACCCGCTGCTCCAGCACCTCGTTCTGTTGCCGCACCGCCTTGTGCAGCAGGCGCACCTCGAGCATGTTGCGGATCCGGTTGAGCACTTCGGTGCGGTTGAACGGTTTGGTGACGAAGTCCTTGGCACCGGCGGCAAGCGCCTTGAGCCGGGTCTCCTCGTCTTCCTGTGCCGTCAGCACCAGCACGGGCACGTAGTCGCCGGAGGCGCGGGCGTCCTCCTGCAACTGGGCCATCACGCCGTGCCCGTCGAGCCGCGGCATGCGAATGTCGAGCAGGATGATGTCGAAGGGCTCGGCGCGGTGCAGTCCGCGTACCGCGGTCGGATCGGTCGTGGTCGCGACCGACTGGTAGCCCGCCGCGCCGAGCATCTTGCGCAACAGCAGGACGTTGGCGGGCTGGTCGTCCACCACCAGCACCCGCGAGTTCAGGTAGGGCTCGATCTCGCGCGCGACGAGTTGAGGTTCGGCTGACATGCTCCCGCGGCTCCGGCCGTGGACTCTCGCAGGTTAGCGGCGAGCCCGCAGCCATGTTTAGCATCGACCGCCGTGAGGCTAGCCGCGAGACTGCTAAGATAGCGGCCTGGCCGCACGAGAAACGGGGGAACCCAGTGACAGAGTTGACCAACGACCGCCTGCTGCGCGCGCTGCTGCGCCAACCGGTGGACACCACGCCGGTTTGGATGATGCGCCAGGCGGGGCGTTACCTGCCCGAGTACCGCGCCACGCGCGCCCGGGCCGGCAGCTTCCTCGATTTGTGCAAGAGCCCCGAACTGGCCTGCGAAGTGACGCTGCAGCCGCTCGCCCGCTACCCGCTGGACGCCGCGATCCTGTTCTCGGACATCCTCACCGTTCCCGACGCCATGGGCATCGGCCTGTACTTCGAGGAGGGCGAGGGCCCGCGCTTCGAGCGCCCGGTGCGCGACGCCGCCGCGATCGACGCCCTGCCCCTGCCCGATCCGGAGCGCTCGCTGCGCTATGTCACGGACGCGGTGCGCGTGATTCGGCGCGAGCTGGCCGGGCGGGTCCCGCTGATCGGGTTTTCGGGCAGCCCCTGGACGCTGGCGACCTACATGGTCGAGGGCGGCAGCGCTAAGCAGTTTGCCCGCTGCAAGGGCATGATGTTCGACCGGCCGGAGCTGATGCACCGCCTGCTGGACAAGCTGGCGCGCGCCGTGACCGATTACCTCAACGCCCAGATCGCCGCCGGCGCTCAGGCCGTGATGGTGTTCGACACCTGGGTTGGGGTGCTCGCGCCGGCCGACTATCG
>JARRQB010000214.1:0-3578 GCA_037382265.1 Gammaproteobacteria bacterium
GGTTCTCGTGTTAGCGAGGCAGTCTGTCACAGGCGCGCGGCGGGCTCTATTCGAGGTTTCGAATACGTGAATACGCCCGCCTTATGTTGCAGGCGCACAAACCGACGGGGCGGCATAGCGGCCGTCCGCCCCGCGGTACTCAGGTCGACAGGCTCAGCATCAGCTGGTTGAGCCGGTGCACGAAACCCGCCGGATCCTCCAGCTGCCCGCCCTCGGCAAGCAGTGCCTGGTCGAACAACAGTCGAGCGAGTTCGCGAAACTTCTGTTCATCGCCCTCGCCTTCCAGGCGCACCACCAGCGGGTGCTCGAGGTTGATTTCCATGATCGGCTTGGGCATCGGGGCATCTTGGCCCAGTTGTTTCAGCACCCGGGCCAGGTTTTGGCTCATGTCGTGCTGATCGACCACCAGGCAGGCCGGCGAGTCGGTCAGGCGCGCTGAGGCGCGTACCTCTTTGACCTCCTCGCCGAGGATCTCCTTGACCCGCTCGATCAATGCCTTGTGTTCCTCGGCGGCCTTCTCCGTCTGTTCCTTCTCGTGCTTGTCCTCGAGCTCGCCCAGGTCGAGCTCGCCCTTGGCGACCGACTGCAGCGGCTTGCCCTTGTACTCGGTGAGGTGCGACACCAACCACTCGTCGACCCGGTCGGTCAACAGCAGGACCTCGATACCCTTCTTCTTGAACACCTCGAGGTGCGGGCTGTTGCGGGCGGCCGCGACGGTGTCCGCGGTAATGTAGTAGATCTTGTCCTGCTGCTCCGGCATGCGTTCGATGTAGCCGTCGAGCGAGACGTTCTCCTCGTCGCCCGCCTCGCGGGTCGAATTGAACCGCAGCAGGGCGGCGAGCCGCTCGCGATTGGCGTAATCCTCGGCCGGCCCCTCTTTCATCACCCGGCCGAACTCGCCCCAGAAGCTGGCGTACTTCTCCGGCTCGTCCTTGGCCATTTTCTCCAGCAGGCCGAGCACCCGCTTGACGTTGGCGCCCCGAATGGTGTCGATCTTGCGATTATGCTGCAGGATCTCGCGCGAAACGTTCAGCGGCAGGTCGTCGGAGTCGACCACCCCTTTCACGAAGCGCAGATAATGCGGCATCAGCTTGTCGGCCTCGTCCATGATGAAAACCCGCCGCACGTAGAGCTTGACGCCGTGCTTCTGATCGCGGTCCCACAGATCGAAGGGTGCGCGCGCCGGAACGTAGAGGAGCGAGGTGTACTCGTTGGTGCCTTCGACGCGGTTGTGGACCCAGGCCAGAGGGTCCTCGAAATCGTGGCCGGCGTGCTTGTAAAACTCCCGGTACTCCTCGTCGGTGATGTCGGCCTTGTTGCGCTGCCACAGCGCCGTGCCGCGGTTCACCTGCTCCCAGGCCGGGGCGGGCTGCTCCTCGCCTTCCTCCTCCGCCCCGGCCGCGGCTTCGCGCAGCATCTCGACCGGGATGGCGATGTGATCGGAGAACTTGGCGACGATGCCGCGCAGCCGCCACGGCTCGGCAAACTCCTGCTCGTCGTCGCGCAGGTGCAGCGTCACCTCGGTACCACGCTCCGGCTTCGCGACGGTTTCGATGCTGTAACCGCCCTGGCCGTCAGACGCCCAGCGCACGCCATGCTCGGCCGAGGTGCCGGCCCGACGCGTCGTCAGCGTTATCCGATCGGCGACGATGAAGGCGGAGTAGAAGCCGACGCCGAACTGCCCGATCAGGGCGTTGTCCGTGGCCTCGTCGCCGGACAGCTTTTCCAGAAACTTGCGCGTCCCCGAACTGGCAATGGTGCCGATGGTCTCGGTGACTTCCTGACGGCTCATGCCGATGCCGTTGTCGGAAACAGTGACGGTGCCGGCGTCCTTGTCGACCGAGATGCGGATGCGCAGATTGGGCTCTTCCTCGTACAGAGCATCATCGGTGAGGGCCTCGAAGCGGAGCTTTTCGGCAGCGTCGGAGGCGTTCGACACCAGCTCGCGGAGGAAGATCTCCTTGTTCGAGTACAGCGAGCGAATGACGAGGTTCAGGACCTGGGACACCTCGGCCTGGAATTCCCTGGTCTCCTTGTGCGCTTCGACGGTCATGCTGGTCTAGCCTCCTAACTCGTTGACAGATCGACAAACGACGCAGTGGCGCCGAGCCGCGGCCGGCTTCAACGCTACCGTTTGGCGGGGAAATGGGTGCGGTACCACCGTTTCTCAAGTGCGCCGCCGTTCCACTGCCGCGACGGCCTGTGTTGAAATACAAGCAAACCCGGCAGGCGGCTACCCGACATGCAGATTCAGCGAATCCCTACCACCCCCTTCGACGACCAGAAACCCGGCACCTCGGGCCTGCGCAAAAAGGTGCGCGTGTTCCAACAGCCGCACTACCTGGAGAATTTCGTTCAGGCCATCTTCGACACCCAGGCGACCCTGCGCAACGGGGTCCTGGTGGTCGGCGGCGACGGCCGCTACTACAACCGTACCGCGATCCAGACCATCCTGCGCATGGCCGCCGCCAACGGCGTGGCCCGCGTGCTGGTCGGCTGCGGCGGCATTCTGTCGACACCGGCGGCCTCGCACCTGATCCGCAAGCACCACGCCCAGGGCGGCATCGTGCTGTCGGCGAGCCACAACCCCGGCGGCCCGGAAAACGACTTTGGCATCAAGTTCAACGCCGAAAACGGTGGCCCCGCCGCGGAGTCGATCACCAACGCCATCCACGCCCGCACCCGCGAGCTGGACGTGTACCGCAGCGTCGCGGCGCCGGATCTGGAACTGGACGAGGTCGGCGGGACGCGACTCGGGGACATGCTGGTCGAGGTCGTCGACCCGGTGGAAGACTACGCCGAGTTGATGACCCACTTGTTCGACTTCGACGCCATCCACCAGCTGTTCAATTCCGGGCTGTTCCGAATGCGCTTCGACGCCATGCACGCGGTGACCGGCCCCTATGCCCACCACATTCTCGAAAAGATGCTTGGCGCGGAGCCCGGCACGGTGATCAACGGGACCCCGCTGGAGGACTTCGGCGGCGGGCACCCCGACCCGAACCTGGTCCACGCCGCCAAACTGGTCGAGCTGACGCGCGGCGAGCACGCGGTCAATTTCGCCGCCGCCTCTGACGGCGACGGCGACCGCAACATGATCTTGGGCCGCGGCTGTTTCGTGACGCCGTCGGACAGCCTGGCGGTAATGGCGGCCAATGCCCACCTGGTGCCGGGCTACCGCGCCGGCCTCCCCGGGGTGGCCCGCTCGATGCCGACCAGCCAGGCGGTCGACCGGGTGGCCGAAGCCCTCGGCATGGAGTGCTTCGAGACCCCGACCGGTTGGAAATTCTTCGGCAACCTGCTCGACGCCCGCCGCATCGTGCTGTGCGGCGAGGAAAGCTTCGGTACCGGCTCCGATCACGTGCGGGAGAAGGACGGGCTGTGGGCGGTGCTGTTCTGGCTCAACCTGCTGGCCGTTAAACAACAGTCCGTCGCGGCCATCCTCGACGACCATTGGCGGCGTTTCGGCCGCAACTACTACGCTCGCCACGACTACGAGGGCGTGGACGCCGACGCCGCCGACGGCCTGATGGAACACCTACGCGCCCGCCTCGGCGACCTGAGCGGCAGCCGTCTGG
>JARRQB010000215.1:0-3530 GCA_037382265.1 Gammaproteobacteria bacterium
GCAACGACGCGCTCTACGGCGGTGCGGGTGACGACGTGCTGGACGGCGGCTATGGCGCGGACCTGCTCGAGGGCGGGGACGGCGATGACCGGTTGTCCAGTCACTACAACGCCGGGGGCAACCGCTTCCGCGGCGGCGCGGGCGACGACTACCAGCGCGGGAGTTACCGGCAGGACACCTACTACTACCGCAGGGGCGACGGCCGGGACGTGATCGACGAGCGCTCCGGCTGGGGCTACACCGACACCTTGGTGCTCGAGGACCTGAACGCGGCGGACGTGGTGTTCACCCGCGAGGGTTCCTCGCTGGTGATCGAGGTGCCGGCCGACGGCGGCAGGATCAAGGTACAGAGCTGGTACGAGAGCAACAGCCACCGGCTGGAGCAAGTGATATTCGCCGACGGCGAGGCCTGGGACGTGAACGCGCTGCACCATGCCGGGCTCGAGTTCCACGGCAGCGCCCTCGACGAGGAGCTGACCGGGTTGGACAACCAGGCCGACCGCATGTACGGCGAGGCCGGCGCCGACACCCTCGTCGGCCGCGGTGGCAACGACGCGCTCTACGGCGGCGCGGGTGACGACGTGCTGGACGGCGGCTACGGCGCGGACCTGCTCGAGGGCGGGGACGGCGACGACCGGTTGTCCAGTCACTACAACGCCGGGGGCAACCGCTTCCGCGGCGGCGCGGGCGACGACTACCAGCGCGGGAGTTACCGGCAGGACACCTACTACTACCGCAAGGGCGACGGCCGGGACGTGATCGACGAGCGCTCCGGCTGGGGCTACACCGACACCTTGGTGCTCGAGGACGTGGCGCACGACCAGGTCTGGTTCGAACGCAGCGGCAACGATCTGCTGGTTTCGGCCATCGGCACGGACGGCCGTGTGGCGGTCGCCGACTGGTTTGCCAGTTCGAGCAATCGGATCGAGCTGATCCATGCCGCGGATGGTATGGCGCTTGCCCAGGCGGCGGTCGATCAGCTGGTCTCCGCCATGGCCGCCTTCTCGCCACCGCCTGTCGGGGAAATGCAGCTCGGGACGGCATTACGCGAGCAGTTGAATCCGGTGTTGGCGAGTTCCTGGCAGCCTGCCTGAGGGACAGAACGGGCGCCGCTCCGGAGGGGCGCAAGCGTCCGCGCTTGCGCCGGTGGCGCGTTGCGGTAATCTTGCGCGATGCGTCAGATCGTCCTCGACACGGAAACCACGGGCCTCGAGCCCGAACAGGGGCACCGCATCATTGAGATCGGCTGCGTGGAACTGGTGGAACGGAGGCCGACCGGCCGCAACTTCCACCAGTACCTCCAGCCCGATCGATTGATCGACGCAGCTGCCGTCGAGGTTCACGGCATCACCAACGAGTTCTTGCAGGACAAGCCCCGCTTTGCCGACGTGGTGTCGGACCTCATCGACTACCTGGAGGGCGCGGAGCTCATCATACACAACGCGCCGTTCGACGTCGGCTTTCTGAACGCCGAGCTGGCCAGGTTGGCTGGCTATGCGTCGCTCGACGCCTATTGCTCGGTGCTCGACACCCTGGCGATGGCCCGGGAACTGCATCCAGGGCAGCGCAACAGCCTGGACGCCCTGTGCTCGCGTTACTCGGTGAACAACCAGCACCGCGAGAAGCACGGCGCGCTGCTGGATGCCGAGATCCTCGCCGACGTCTATCTGGCCATGACCGGTGGGCAGGCCAGTCTTTCGCTTGAGGAAGACGAAGGACAGGGAACGGCCGGCGGTTCGAGGCGGATACGCCGTTTGCCGCGCGACCGAGCGGTACTGCCGGTGGTGCGAGCCACGGCCGACGAGCTGGCCCTGCACGAGGGCAGACTCGAGGCGCTCGACAAGGCCAGCGGCGGCAACTGCGTTTGGCGCAAGGATGCCGTGTAGCTCTCAAGGTGCGGCAGAACCTCGGGGATCGTGGCCTACTGTAGTTCTGCCGTCGTCGCCTGCGGTACGGCAAGACGACCGCTGATCCGCCATTGCCCGCCCGGCGGCTCGATCGACATGCGCCAGTTGGCCGGCGCCAGTGTTTGCAGTACACCGCGATAGGTACCGTCATCGGCGCGCAGCAGCGAAACTTCCTGGTCTTGGCTGTCGCGGGTCGGGTGGAATGCGATCAGCTGCAAGCTGTCGAGTCGGCCGACCGCCGCTTCGTTCAAGGCCAGCGCGACTTCGCCGCTCTCCGCCAAATAGGTCAGCCGCGCGTGGATGTTCAGCTGTCTGGCCGTCGCCGTCTTGGCGGCGTCCTTGTGAATGCCCAGTCCCTTCTTGTAGTAGTCGTCCTGGACCAAGCCGTCCCTGGTGTCGACGGCGATGTAGATCGTCACCATGGAGGCGATGACGACCGCACCCGGCAGGCTGATCAGAAACCATGGCCAGAATTGGCGGTACCAGGGCTTGGTGTCTTCGCGTGGTGGTCGCATCTCGGGTCCCGCTCCGTTCAGCGCCCGACCGGCCCGAGAAACCGCGCGGTCTCATCCAGGCGAATGTCCGGGTGGGTCTGCGATTCGACGTGGAAGGTGATTCGCGAACTGGCGTCGGTCAGGTGCACCGGGTCGACGCGTATGCGCAGCGGGATGTTCCGCACGGCACCGCTCGCCACCTCGATGCCCTCCTTCGGGCCGACGAGCTTCAGATCCTCGATGCCGGACACGGACATCCGATAGCTCTGCGCCTGCTCGGCCTTGTTGATGATCTTGACGTTGTACACGTTCTCGACCAGGCCGGCTTCGGTCTCGTTGTAAAGCGCGTTGCGGTCGCGCAGGATGTCGACCTCGAGCGGCACCCGCGTGAACAAGCCGTAGCTCAGGCCGCTCACCAGTGCCAGTAGCAGGATGGTGTAGACCAGAATGCGCGGCCGGAGTATACGCGTCTTGCGCCCGGCAAGGGCGGTCTCCGTGGTGTACTTCACCAGCCCTTTCGGATAGCCCATTTTATCCATGACTTCGTCGCAGACGTCGATGCAGGCGGCGCAGCCGATGCATTGGTACTGGAGGCCGTCGCGGATGTCGATGCCGACCGGGCAGACCTGGACGCACAAGGTACAGTCGATGCAATCGCCCAGCCCCGTCGCGGCGCGTTCGGTGTCGCGCTTGCGAGCCCCGCGCGGCTCGCCGCGCGTCTCGTCGTAGGAAATGATCAGCGTGTTCTCATCGAACATCGCGCTCTGGAAGCGCGCGTACGGGCACATGTAGATACAGACCTGCTCGCGCATGAAGCCGGCGTTGCCATAGGTCGCAAAGCCGTAGAAGAAGATCCAGAAGGTCTCCCAGGGTCCCAACTGCCAGCTGACGACGCTGTCCCACAATTCGGTGATTGGCGTGAAGTAGCCGACGAAGGTGAAGCCCGTCCACAGGGAAAACAGGATCCACACGGCGTGCTTGGCGATCTTGATGCGCAGGCGCCGGGCGTCCTTGGGTCCCTTGTCGAGCTTCATACGCGCCTTGCGGTTGCCCTCGATCCAACGCTCCAGCAGCATGTAGACTTCGGTCCAGACCGTTTGCGGGCAGGCGTATCCGCACCACAGTCGCC
>JARRQB010000216.1:0-3522 GCA_037382265.1 Gammaproteobacteria bacterium
TGCTGCGGGCTTGGCGCTCCATCGACCAACTCGCGGACCCGGCAGCCGCAAAGGGCTGGCTCTTGACCATTCTTAGACGTGAAAACGCCCGGCGGTTCGAGCGCAAGCGCCCAGCCGAATCCGAAATGCCGGTCGAGGCGGTCGCCGACGGCCACCGCGACTACGACACCTCCACCGAGGCTTTTGCCCTGCGCCGGGCTCTGGAGGTGCTGCCGGAAGACTACCGCGAGCCGCTGCTGCTGCAGGTCATCTACGGGTACTCTCATAAGGAGATCGCCGCGCAACTCGGTCTGTCCTCCGCAGGTGTCGGTACCCGGCTCTTTCGCGCCCGCCAGAAGATGCGGGAACTGCTCGAAGACATCGATTGACGCCGGCGAACATGCCCGATTGGGCAACAAGGGGGAGAAGTTCTATAGTCTCATCCACGCTCAGCGGGATGGTCTCGTAGCTGAAAACCGAGGGGATTGGCAGCGAGTTGGCAATCTCTAGGGCTAATGGTTGGGTGATCTTACATCGGGCGCGCACGAGTTTGCGGCTGTGTTTGGATCGGGGCTGCTTTTGCAAAGAGGTTTTAGTGGAGGGCTCGGCGCGATGCTGAACTGTCACCACGCGACGCAACTGATGTCCCAGGAATTGGATCGCGAGCTGACTCGGCGGGAACGCCTCGCGCTGCGTTTCCACGTCATGATATGCAGCGGCTGCAGCAATTTTCGTCGTCAGATGGCGTTTATTCGCCGTGCGGCGCGGCTGCGGGTGGAAGAACGCTACTGACGAACCGACGAAGCACGCCCCGGGATGGCGCATCGCTGGTCCCCGAGCCGTCGCGGCTTCATCCGCCGGGCTCAGGGTGAGTAGGCAACGCCGGTCAATTTCCACGACAGGAGGTGGTATGGACCTCATGCATGCGAAGGCGGAATTCGACGCGGGTCGGCTGCGAGAGGCGGTAGCGGAACCCGCGCAACACGGCAACGGCTGGCGCCTCGCCTTCCATACGACGTCGGGAGAGATACTCGCACTGACCGACCACTCGGGACGCCAACGCCTGTATGGCGACCTCGATCACGTCACCGAGGTAGGAAGGGAAATCGGCTTTGCGTCGGTGCGGGTCGAGGAGCACTTTTAATTTTCGCGGCTCAGAGCGGCGCTCAGCGTCAAACACTGTCGCGCTCAATCGCTTCGTTCCAGGTCTCTGCGAACACCCGGTGCTCGCCCTGGTAGGCATCGAGTTGGGCGTACACGCGGAAGTGAGTCGGCGTCGACGTCAACACGGTGCGCGTCTGGGTACGTACTGCCCAATCGTTGCGTCTGAGGCCGCGTTCCCACAGCGTTTCGCCCCGTACCGAGCCGTAGTCGTTGCCCCGCGAGCTGTACCACTCCAGTGCGCTGCGCTGCAGTTCCAGATCGAGTTCGGGAAAGTAAACGGTGGCGCTGTCGTTGATGACTTCGAGCGTCGATTCGTCGCTGGCGAGGTCGCGCACCACCCGCCAGTTGTGGTGGGGTGTGCCACGCTGCTCGACAGGGCTTGGTGCGGCGCCCTCTGCGGGAGCGAACCCGATAGCGGAGTCTCCAGGGCGCGGCCTGCGCTCGGGCAGGATCAGTCGGCTGTGCTCCGTCAGCCTCATGCCCTCGCGCACGGCAATGTGCACGTTCGCGCGTGGCACGGTCGCCTCTGCCCGCGCGATTTCCGCTGGCGTCGGCACCCGAGTGACCCGGGCGTCGCCGAACCGCCGGACCATGAACTTTGCTGCCAGCGCGCACTCGCCGCGCCCCTGAGCAAAGTGTGGCGTCTGTCCCATGCCGAGTTCGACCATCACCTGATGGTGATAGTTGCCATCCACCATGCGGAACAGCGGTGCGTGCGACTTCGATATGCGGGTGTTGATTTCCAGCAGATGGATCCTGTCCGATTCAGGGTCCCAGAAATACTCGATGTTGAACGGGGCCGTCGAGTAACCGAGGTGCCGAATCACGCGCCTACTGATGGCACTCATACGGTCGATAACTTCTGCCGGCAGGCGCGACGGATACTGGTAGCGGTCGAATGACGAGCGCGCGGGGCCGCATCGCAAAGAGTCAATGGTACCGTAGACCTCCACGCGGCCGTCGTGGGCCCACCCCTCCTGGGTGACCTGCGCGCCGGTCGAAATGATCGCCTCCGCGATGCAGTGGTAGCCGTCAACCGTGGCTACTTCGGGCGCGAGATCTGCGTGTTCGAGGATCAGGTTGAAGGGTTCGGCATAGCGTCCGATACGTGCTCGTATGCCGGTGACGGCAGCCTCGAAATCGGTCCGATCGGCGATAACCGAGGTGAGAGAGCACCGATTTCACTGGCTTCAACCAGAAGTGCATTGGGACGGAGATCTGCGAGAGCGGATCTGTGGCAAAAGGGTCCACCGAACAGAAGGCTGGAACGTGTTCGGGTGCGACCTCTCTCTGGCAAAGGCGACTCCAATACTTGTGTTCGCAACGCAGGACCGCCTCGAGCGACGGGCCGGGCAAGCCCAAAGGGGCACGCAGTATCGGGAGCGAGGTGCTTACCGGAAAATCCCAATAACCGACGATCCCTGAAACCTCATCCGGGAATGCACGCAGTATCTCTGGGCCTTCGCTCAGCAATTGCTCGACAGGAAACTGGTCGCCCTGCTTCAACTGAACGTGCGTGAACAGGGCATGAAACGCATAGTCCTTTGCCCCGGGCAACGTGCGCAGTTGCGCCACGTGCTCGTCATCAAGCCCGACCACAAAGATATGTCGCATGACGAGAAGCGCCTTTCGCTTTCCCTCCTTAAAATTCTAGCGGTTCGAGTTTCTACAATGACGGGCTCAAAAGCTCTCGATGTCGCGCCGCGACAGGCCGCTGCTCGCGCATTTTTCCGCGTCGGCCTGCGTAGGGCTCCTGCCCCTGCAGTGCGACATGGTCCCGCCAATGTTCACACCTGCGAGGTTTCACACTTGCCGGCGAACTCGACCCATTCGGCAGCAACGGCCGCCTCGACCTCGGCCTGGTCTGGACTTTTTTTAGGATCAGGGCGCGGTGCAGGTAGCGGGTGGGGAGATCGGTCGACCCGGCGAGTCGAACCACGGTCAGGAAGTTGACGGGCCGAAGGCGGAACGGCTCATCGACGAGCTGGGTGGCAACGGCGGTCAGCCTGGACGCGGCGCCGATAGAACGTCGAGATAGCGCCGAAGTGGACGCAAGACCTCCGCCCATGAGCCGAAAAAACGCGCCGCGTGAGTCGGCTATCGGAGGATCTACCGCCTGCTGGCCGCCACGACTGGCGCTGGCGGCTCAGTTGTTTTTCGCACCCTGATCGATCCATTTCTCGATGGCCGCAACCTCGTCCTTGGACAGCGTCGCGTCGCCGTGGGGCATTCGAATGGAGGGATCGGTCTTGCCCGCGACCATAAGATACAGCGAGCTGGATATGGCGGATCCTGGATCGATGACAGGGCCGAATTTCGTGCCTTTCATCAGATCCTCGTAGCTGCCGGTGGCAAAGCCGCTTGCCTCGTAGCCTTCGC
>JARRQB010000217.1:0-8745 GCA_037382265.1 Gammaproteobacteria bacterium
CCCCCTGGTATCTCGGCGGCCTGAGTTTCGCGGAGTCGTCGTTCTTTCCGGTCCCGCCCGACGTGATGCTCGCCCCCATGAGCCTGGCTCAGCCGGCCAGGGCGTGGCGCTTCGCCTTGCTCACCACGGTCACCTCCGTGCTCGGCGGCATCCTCGGCTACCTGATCGGTTGGCTCGCCTTCGACCTGATCGAGCCGCTTTTGCACAACGCGGGTTACTACGAAAAATACCTGCAGGCGCGCGCGTGGTTCGGCAAATGGGGCTTCTGGGCGATCTTCCTGGCGGGCTTCTCGCCGATTCCCTACAAGGTCTTCACCATCACCGCAGGCGTGATTGGCATGGCCCTATTGCCCTTCGTCGTCGCCTCGGCCATCGGGCGGGGCGCCCGCTTCTTTCTCGTGGCAGGCCTAATGGCGTGGGGCGGCGAGCGCATGGAGCAGCAGTTGAAGCACTGGGTCGACTGGCTCGGTTGGTTGACCGTGCTGGCCGTGGTCGTGGGCGTGGTTGTCTATCGGTGGTGACGGAACGGCAGTTTGGCGGTGCTTGACGCAAGGTCCGAGGCGAATGCGAGCGGTCGGCCAATGCAGCCGCACGCCGCAGCGCGTCGCCTGTGCACGATCTGCCTGGTGGTGCTGCTCGCCGGCTGCACCGCGAGCTGGCAGGCCCCGCTGGAATCGCGCAGTCCGCCGAGCAGGCCGCCGCCCCTGCCTGCCGACGCCGAACATTACCGAGTGGTCAGTGGCGACACCTTGCACGGTATCGCCTGGCGAGCCGGCGCCGATTGGCGCAGCCTGGCGCGTTGGAACGGTCTCGGGCGCCCGTACACGATTTATCCGGGACAGGTGTTGCGGATCAAGCCCCCGCCGGCGCGACGCGCACCGCCCCGCACGGCACCCCCGCCGCCGCCGCGCAGCAACACCCCGAACGTGCGGCGTGAAGTCCCGCCGACACCGCCGCCCAAGGTGTCCCCGCCGCCCCGGCCCAAGCCCGAAGCGCCCAGCGCCCCGGCTGGTCCGCTGCGTTGGGCGTGGCCGACGGACGGATCGATCACGTCCACATTCGCACGCGCCGACCCCGCGCGCAAAGGCATCAAGATCGCCGGCGAGCCCGGTCAGGACATACGCTCGGCGGAGGCGGGTGACGTGGTCTACAGCGGCAGTGGACTGATCGGATACGGCCGGCTTATCATCATCAAACATAACGATAAATACCTGAGTGCCTACGGTCACAACAGGAAACTGCTGGTGCAGCAAGACCAGCATGTCACCAAGGGGCAAAAGATCGCGGAAATGGGTACGGCCAACGACGGGCGGGCCATGCTGCATTTTGAAATACGGCAGAATGGCAAACCGGTGAATCCGTTGGGACTGCTGCCGCGACGCTGAACACCTCCGGTTGGAGCGGCTTCGAACCGTTGCGTGCGCCGGGGACGACGCAGTGCCCGGGCGATCAGTGAGGAGTGATGCATGTCGTCGAATCAGGAGGAAGAAGTAGAACTCCTCGACGGTCTTGACGAAGACTCGAATACGGATCTGCCGAAGGCGGATGTCGCCGGCGACGAGAGCGACGACGAAGCGGATGACGCCGACGACGATGCGCCGCAGACGTACGAAGCGGGCGAGATCCCCGACGGGCAGCTCGACGCCACCCGTCTGTACCTGAGCGAGATCGGCGTTTCCAAGCTGCTGACCGCCGAGGAAGAGGTCTATTTTGCCCGCCTGGCGCAAAAGGGCGACGCGGCCGCGCGCCGACGCATGATCGAGTCGAACCTGCGTCTGGTCGTGAAGATCGCCCGGCGCTACATGAATCGCGGGCTGGCCCTGCTCGACCTGATCGAGGAGGGCAATCTCGGTCTGATCCGGGCGGTCGAGAAGTTCGACCCGGAGCGCGGGTTCCGTTTTTCCACCTACGCAACCTGGTGGATCCGCCAGACCATCGAGCGGGCGATCATGAACCAGACCCGCACGATTCGCCTGCCCATTCACGTGGTCAAGGAGATCAACGTCTATCTGCGGGCCGCGCGCAAGCTCGCCCAGTCGCTCGATCACGAGCCGAGCGCGGACGAAATCGCCGACCTGCTCGACAAGCCGATCGACGAGGTCAAGCGCATGCTCGGCCTGAACGAGCGCGTCACCTCGGTCGACACCCCCTACGGCAAGGACGCCGACAAGCCCCTGCTCGACACCATCCCGGACGAAAACGCCACCGACCCTACCGAGCGGCTGCAGGCCGATCGGATCAACGAGCACCTCGATACCTGGCTGGGCAAGCTGAACGACAAACAGCGCGAGGTGGTGCTGCGGCGTTTCGGCTTGCGCGGCTACGAGAATTCCACGTTGGAAGAGGTCGCGAACGAACTCGGGGTGACGCGCGAGCGGGTGCGGCAGATCCAGATGGACGCCCTGAAACGGCTGCGCCTGATACTCGAGCAGGAAGGCTTTTCGATCGAGGCCGCGGCAGGCATGAGCGAAGCGAATCGTAAAGAACGGGATATCCTGATGGTCATGCGGCGGGTGTTGGCGCAGATCATCAAGGACACCACGCCGCCGAGCAAATCGATGAAACACCCGTTGAGCGCGCAGACCATCGACGATGTGCGCAACTGCCTGGGGCTGATCGCCGCGCGCGAACGCGAGTTGGCCGACGCTGCGGGTGTCGCGCAGGAACGTCCGCACTACATCGACGAAAAGTCCTCCGCCGAGGTCGTGTCGATCGCTAAGATCGGCAAGCCCCCCAAGAAAGATCGCTGACGGCGGGGTTCCGCTTGGTGCCCGCCGCCCCGCGGCGCACTACTCGCCTTTCGGTGGGGTCATCACCTCGACCTCGACCCGCTCGCGCGCCCCGTTCATGTAGGCCGACGCGCGCTCCCGCTGCAGCTGCGCCATCAGTTCCTGGCGCACGTCTTCCAGCTTGACCGGCTCGGCCTCGCGCCGGTCTTCCAGCAGAATGACGTGCCAACCGAACTGGGTCTGCACCGGGTCGTGGGTAAACTCGCCCTTGTCGAGGGCCTGCACCGCGGCGGAAAACGGCGGCACCATCTGGTCGGGCTCGAACCAGCCGAGGTCGCCGCCCTTGGCGCCGGACGGCCCGGTGGAGTGCTCCTTGGCCAACTCGGCGAAGTCGGCGCCTTGTTCCAGTGCCGCGATCAGTTCGCGGGCCTGCTCCTCGTCCTCGACCAGAATGTGGCGGGCCTTGAACTCGCTGCGCGGTTCGTCGGCGTAGCGGCTGGCGAAGGCCTGCTGCAGTTCCTCGTCGGTTATCGGGTTGGTCGCGAAGGCGTGGCGCAGCGCGGCCTGCGCCAGGACGGTGATCTCGGCCACCTCGAGGGCCGCTTTCACCTGCGGGTCGTCCGCCAGGCCGTCGGCGCGGGCCGCGCTGGCCAGGATGGCCATGTTGACCAGCTGGTTGAGCAGGGCCACGCGGCCCTCGGGCGTGTCCTGGCGGCCGCCGCCGTGTTCGCTGCCGAAGGCGGCGAAGTGCAGTTCGTTGATCGAGGTGTCGTCGACCCGCACGAACTCCTGCGGTGCCGATGCTTCCTCGGCGGCCAGCGTGGGGTGGGCGACGAGCGTGAGTGCCAGAGCGGCGGCGAGCATGCGCATGGACGGTTTCCTCAAGCGGGAAAGACTTTTTTGAAGGGTTTGACCTTGACGTTGGTGTAGACGCCGGCCGCGACGTAGGGGTCGGCATCGGCCCAGGCGCGCGCCTCCGCGAGCGACGGGAACTCCGCCACGACCAGGCTGCCGGTGAAGCCCGCTTCACCGGGATCCGTGGCGTCCACGGCCGGGTGAGGTCCCGCGAGCACCAGGCGTCCCTCGCTCAACAGCGCCTGCAGGCGCTCCAGGTGGGCGGGGCGGGCCTGCATCCGCAGCGGCAGACTGTCCTCGCAGTCGGTCGACATGATCGCGTACAGCATGGTCGTCTACTCCTCGGCGATGCCCGGCGTCGCATCCTCGGCGTGGCGGGCGAGATAGAACCCCTGCGCCAGCACGAACACCAGCGTCAGCCCGGTCATACCGAACAATTTGAAATTGACCCAGGTGGGTTCGGAAAATCGGTAGGCCACGAACAGGTTCAGCACGCCCATCGCGGCGAAGAACAGCACCCAGGCGGTGTTGAGCCGTTGCCAGGCGCGCGCGGGCAGCCGTATCGCGTGATCGAGCATGCGCTGCAGCAGGCTGCGCTCCATCAGCACCGCTGAACCCAGGAAGGCGGCCGCGAACAGCCAGTTGACGATGCTCGGCTTCCACTTGATGAAGGTCGGGTCGCGCAGCGCCAGCGTCATGCCGCCGAACAGCACCAGTACCCCGAGCGTGACCCATTGCATGGTCTCCACGCGCCTGCGCCGCAGCAAGGTCCAGCCGACCTGCAACAGCGCCGCCAACACGGCGACGGCGGTCGCGACGTAGATGTCGTACGCCTGGTAGGCGACAAAGAACAGGATCACGGGCAGCAGGTCAGTGACGAGTTTCATGCCGGGGGCGTGCTCAGTGCAGGGTGCGGTTGCCGCAGTGGCGGCGGTAGTGCCGTTCCACCACGTCGCGCACGTGATCGGGGTAGCCGACGATGTCCATCTGTTCCATGGCTTCCTGAAAGAAACCAGCCGCGTCGTCGGGTAGCAGTTCCGCCAGGGCGTTGAACGCCTCCTCCATCAACGGCGGCCGATGACTGCGGGTCGCCACGATAGCACGGTTCAGCACCAGGACGCGCCAGGCGTGCCGCGGCCGCCGCGCGCGGCCCGGGGTCGGCAAGGTGGCGTCGACCAACTCCTCGATCATACCGTGGAGCTCGGCCAGTTCGCGCGGTGCGCTGAGCCCGTTTGCCAGTTCGGCGACGGCGTCGGCGACGGGTTCCAGCGTGCCGAACTCGCCGCCACGACGCGCCAGCCACAGCGCCAACGGAAAGCTGAGATGGCGCAGTTGCCGCGCCTGCTCGCTCAGGTCGAGCGACCGGGCCTGGTGCGCGAGCGTCTCCAACAGGTGCAGGCCGTGTTCCCCCAGCGCCCGCAGTTCCTTGTCGGGCTCGGCGTCGGCCGGCCGGTCGGTGTACGGGTGGAGCACCGCCAGCAGATCCCTGGTGGCCTGCAACGTGTCCGGCGGTGCCGGCCCGATCTGCGGCGACCCCGCATCGAACCAGGTGTCGACCAGCTCGCGGCCAAGGCGATCGACCTGCTGGCTCAGGTAGGAGAGGTCCGGCGGCGGGATCTTCATGGGCCGCAGTGTAACAGCCGCGCCGATGACCCGACGATTCGACCTCCACACCCACTCCACGGCGTCCGACGGCACCCTGTCGCCGAGCGAGCTGGTCGCCTGCGCCGCGGCCGCGGGGGTGGACGTTCTGGCGCTGACCGATCACGACACGCTCGAGGGCATCGCCGAGGCGAACGCGGCCGCGCGCCGTCTCGGCGTGGAACTGGTGCCCGGCGTCGAAGTCTCGGTGACCTGGCAGGGCGGCACCATTCACGTGCTGGGGCTCGACGTCGACCCGCGTGCCCGTGCCCTGAACGCCGGCCTGGCCGGCCTGCGCGAGTTTCGGGACTGGCGGGCCCGCGAAATCGGGCGCCGCCTCGAACGCGACGCTGGCCTGATCGGGGCGTTCGAGGGTGCGCTCGCCCTGTCGAGCGGGCGGCTCGTGGGTCGTACCCACTTTGCCCGGCACCTGGTCGCTCAGGGCAGGGCGGAGTCGGTGCGGGACGTGTTTCGCCGCTTCCTCAAACCGGGCAAGCCCGGCCACGTGGCGGGGCAGTGGGCCGTGCTGGGCGACGCCGTGGACTGGATCCGCCAGGCCGGCGGGCAGGCGGTGATCGCGCACCCGGCACGCTACCCCCTGACCCGCGCCAAGCTGCGCCGCCTGCTCGCGGAATTCATCGAACTCGGCGGCGTCGGCCTCGAAGTGGTCTCGGGCAGCCACAGCCGCGACGACCAGCTCGTCATGGCAGGGCACGCGCGCGAGTTCGGGTTGCTGGCCTCGGCCGGCTCGGACTACCACGGCCCCGAACAACCCTGGCTCGAGCTGGGCCGCCTCCCCGCCCTGCCGGCCGGTTGCCGGCCGATCTGGAGCGCCTGGCGGGCTGCCGCCTGACGCCGCCCGCTCGCCGCCCCCGACGCTCACCGCGATTCCCAAGATGGCCCAGTTCTTCCAGATCCACCCGGACAACCCGCAGGTGCGCCTGATTCGTCAGGCCGTGCAGATCGTGCGCGAAGGCGGGGTCGTCATCTACCCGACGGACTCGAGTTACGCGCTGGGCTGCCGCATCGGCGAGAAGGCGGCTCTGGAGCGCATCCGCCAGATCCGGCGCCTGAACGACAACCACAATTTCACGTTGGTGTGTCGCGATCTTTCGGAGGTGTCGCAGTACACCAAGATGGACAACGTCGCTCATCGCCTGATCCGGACTCTGACGCCGGGCCCGTACACCTTCGTGCTCAAGGCCACCAAAGAAGTGCCGCGCCGGCTCATGCACCCGAAGCGCAAGAGCATCGGCATCCGCATCCCCGACAATCGCATTGCGCTCGCGCTCGCCCAGGAGTTGAACGAGCCGATCATGAGCACCACGCTGATTCTGCCGGGCGAGGAGATGCCCATGACCGACCCGTACGACATGCGCGACACGCTCGGGCACGCGGTGGACCTCGTCATCGACGGCGGCTTCTGCGGTCTGGAGCCGACCACCGTGATCGCGTTCGAGGACGAGGGGCCCGAGCTGTGGCGGGTCGGCAAGGGCGACGCGACCCTGTTAGAAGGCGTGTGATGCGGGGCGTATAATCGCGCGATGGAACACTTGACGCTGGTGCAGAAGCTGGCGGCTCTGCTGCTGCCGCTGATCTTCGCGATCACGGTGCACGAGGCGGCGCACGGCTGGGTGGCGGACCGTCTGGGCGATCACACCGCGCGCAGCCTCGGCCGCATCACCCTGAACCCGCTGAAACACATCGACTGGGTGGGCACCGTGCTGTTGCCCATGGCCATGTTTGCGCTCACCGGATTCATGTTCGGGTGGGCCAAGCCGGTGCCGGTCGATCCGCGCAACCTGCACAACCCGCGCCGCGACATGGCGTTGGTGGCGGTGGCCGGCCCGGGCGTGAATTTGCTCATGGCGCTGATCTGGTCCGTCCTGGTGCTGGTCGGCCAGGGCCTGCTGGCGAGCCTGCCCGAAGTAGCGGTGCCGCTGGTGTTCATGGGCGCCGCGGGCGTGTTCATCAACGTCATTCTGATGGCGTTGAACCTGATACCGCTGCCGCCGCTCGACGGCGGCCGCGTGGTCACCGGCCTGCTGCCGCTCGGCTACGCGCGGGCTTTCGCCAAGATCGAGCCCTACGGTCTGCCGATCCTGATCGGGCTGTTGGTCACCGGCCTGCTCGGCTGGTTCCTGTGGCCGATCGTCCAGGCGACCATTCAGCTGCTGCCCGCCTCGGGAGTGGTGTTCGACCTGTTCCCGTTGTTGATCCAATAGGAGAGGCTTTTGAACGCGGTTGCCGCACAACACGCCCGGGTGCTCTCGGGGATGCGCCCCACGGGTCGTCTGCACCTCGGCCACTATCACGGGGTGCTCAAGAACTGGGTGGAACTCCAGCACGAGTACCAGTGCTTCTTCTTCGTCGCCGACTGGCACGCGCTGACCACCCACTACGAAGACCCGTCCATGGTCCCGCAGGCGACCTGGGACATGGTGATCGACTGGCTCGCGGCTGGCGTGAACCCCGGCGAGGCGACGCTGTTCATCCAGTCGCGGGTGCCCGAGCACGCCGAGCTGCACCTGCTGTTGTCGATGATCACGCCGCTCGGCTGGCTCGAACGGGTGCCCAGCTACAAGGACCAGCAGGAGAGGCTGAAGGATCGCGACCTGGCGACCTACGGGTTCCTCGGCTACCCGCTGCTGCAGTCTGCGGACATTCTGATCTACCGCGCTGGGCTGGTGCCGGTCGGCGAGGACCAGGTGGCCCACGTCGAACTCACCCGCGAGGTGGCGCGGCGCTTCAACCACATCTTCGGGCGCGAAGACGGCTTCGAGGCGAAGGCCGTCGAGGCCGCCAAGAAGATGGGCAAGAAGGCCGCCAAGCTGTACGCGAAATACCGCAAGGCCTACCAGGAGCAGGGCGACGACGAGGCCCTGGCCGCCGCGCGTGCGCTGCTCGAGTCGCAGCAGAACATCAGCATCGCCGACCGCGACCGCCTGTTCGGCTACCTCGAGGGCGGCGGTCGGGTGATCTTGCCCGAGCCCCAGCCGCTGCTCACCCGGGCCTCCAAGTTGCCGGGGTTGGACGGGCAGAAGATGTCGAAGTCCTACCAGAACACCATCGCCTTGAACATGCCGTTGGGCCAAGTAGAAAAGGCGCTGCGGACCATGCCGACCGATCCCGCGCGCGTGCGCCGCACCGACCCGGGCGACCCCGCCAACTGCCCGGTCTGGCAGTTCCACGAGATTTACTCCGACGACGACGTGCGCGAGTGGGTGCAAAGCGGCTGCCGCTCCGCCGGCATCGGCTGCATCGAGTGCAAACAGCCGGTGATCGACGCGGTCAGCAGCGAGTTGCGCCCGATCCAGGAACGGGCGCTCGAGTACGAGAACCAGCCCGAGTTGGTGCGCAACATCATCAACGACGGCTGCGAGCGGGCACGCGACGTGGCGCGCGAGACCATGGACGAGGTGCGGCACGCGATGTAGCTCGACTGATCGCGAACCCGGGGGTGACGGCCTGATGCAAGACAACGACGACGCGGCTACGGTCATCGCCCAGCCCGAGAAGC
>JARRQB010000218.1:0-5252 GCA_037382265.1 Gammaproteobacteria bacterium
GGTAGCTACGGGTGGACTCGAACCACCGACCCCAGCATTATGAGTGCTGTGCTCTAACCAGCTGAGCTACGTAGCCATTGGGAGGCGCGAAACGATACCCACCCGGGCCGGTGCTGTCAATCCGGGCGGGGCGGCTCAGACGTTGAAGCGGAAGTGCACGACGTCGCCGTCCTGCACCACGTACTCCTTGCCCTCGAGCCGCAGTTTGCCGGCCTCCTTGGCGCCCTGTTCGCCCTTGCAGGCGACGAAGTCGTCGTAGGCGATGACCTCGGCGCGAATGAAGCCGCGTTCGAAGTCGGTGTGGATCACGCCGGCGGCCTGGGGGGCGGTGGCACCGATCGGCACTGTCCAGGCACGCACCTCTTTGGGCCCGGCGGTGAAATAGGTCTGCAGCCCGAGCAGGTGGTAGCCGGCACGCACCACGCGGTCCAGACCGGGCTCGTTCAACCCCATCTCGGCCAGGAACTCCTGCTTTTCGTCGTCTTCGAGTTCGGCCATTTCCATCTCGAGCGCGGCGCACACGGCCACCACTTCGGAGCCCTCGGCCTCGGCGAACTTTTGCACGGCAGCGAGCGCCGGGTTGCCCTCGAAGCCATCGTCCGCGACGTTGGCGATGTAGAGCGTCTTCTTGGCGGTCAGCAGGTGGAGGTCGCGCAGGTCGAGCCGCTCGTCGCCGCTCAGCGCCATGGCACGCACCGGCTGGCCGCGATCGAGCTGCTCGGCGACGCGCCCGAGCAGCTCCTTGCGCGCCAGCGCCTTCTTGTCGCCGGCCTTGGCCTGCTTCTCCGCGCGCAGCCTGGCCTTGTCGACCGTGTCGAGGTCGGCCAGGGCGAGTTCGGTGTTGATGACCTCGATGTCGGCCAGCGGCTCCACCTTGCCGGCGACGTGCACCACATCGTCGTTCTCGAAACACCGCACCACGTGCGCGATGGCGTCGGTCTCCCGGATGTTAGCCAGGAACTTGTTGCCCAAGCCCTCGCCCTTGGAGGCACCGGCGACCAGACCGGCGATGTCGACGAACTGCATGGTGGTGGGAATGACGTTCTGCGGCTTGACGATGGCCGCGATCACGTCCAGCCGGGGGTCGGGCAGCGGCACCACGCCGACGTTCGGGTCGATGGTGCAGAACGGATAGTTCTCGGCCGCGATGGTGGCCTTGGTCAACGCATTGAAGAGCGTGGACTTGCCGACGTTGGGCAGGCCGACGATGCCGCATTTGAAGCCCATGGGAGGCAGACCTCTCGGGAAAAGCGGCCAAGGATAAACGAAAATCCGGCCCGAGAGGTCTCAGCAGCTCTCCGAACCGCGGTTGTAGAGGTCCTCGAAGCGCACGATGTCGTCCTCGCCGAGGTAGCTGCCGGACTGCACCTCGATGATCTCGAGCGGTATGGTGCCGGGGTTTTCGAGGCGGTGGCGGGTGCCGATGGGGATGTAGGTCGACTCGTTCTCCGACAGCAGGAACACCTTGTCGTCGCAGGTGACCCGCGCGGTGCCGCTGACCACGATCCAGTGCTCGGCGCGGTGGTGGTGCATCTGCAGCGACAACTGCGCGCCGGGGTTGACGCTGAGGCGCTTGACCTGGAAGCGCGCACCCTGATCCACGCCCTCGAACGAGCCCCAGGGGCGGTGCACGCGGCGGTGGAAATCACCCTCGCTGCGACCCTTTGCCTTGAGGTGCTCGGCGACCTCCTTGACGTCCTGCGCGCGGGCCTTGTCGGCCACCAGGACCGCGTCGGCGGTTTCGACGATTACCAGGTCGTCGACCCCGACCACGGCGATCATCCGCGACTGGGCGTGCAGGGTCCGCCGAGCCGCCGCGGTAGGCGGCCTCGACCGCCGCCAGCATGTCGGGGCGGAATCGCCGCAGCAGGTCGAGCCAGCGACCGGCACGCAGCATGAAGATACCGCTGTTCCACAGGTAGTCGCCGCCGGCCAGATAGGCCTCGGCGGTCGCCCGGTCGGGCTTCTCGACGAAGGCCTCCAGACGGCAGGCCGGCCCGCCGGCCAGCGCCGGGCCCTTGCGGATGTAGCCGAAACCGGTTTCCGGCGCGTCGGGCACGATGCCGAAGGTGACGACCGCGTCTTTCGCCGCGTGCGCGAGCCCGACGCCGACGGCGGCGCGGAAGGCGTCGGCGTCGCGCATCACGTGGTCGGCCGGCATGGCCATGATGATCGGGTCCGCGCCGCCCTTGCGCGCGGCCAGCGCGGCCAGGGTCAAGGCGGGCGCGGTGTTGCGCCCGACCGGCTCGAGCAGGATACCGGCGGGCGCGTGCCCGGCCTCGCGCAGCTGCTCGGCCACCAGGAAGCGGTGCGCCTCGTTGCAGACCACCAGCGGGGCCAGCACCGTCGCCCCCGCGAGCCCGTCGAGCCGCGCGGCCGTGGCCTGCAGAAGGGTGTCTTCGCCGACCAGCGACAGGAACTGCTTCGGGTGGGCCCGGCGCGACAGCGGCCAGAGCCGGGTACCGGCGCCGCCGGACAGGATGACGGGTTGGAGGTCCATGACGCGGGAAGGTCCTGAAACGGTGATCGGGCGATTACATCAGGCGCGCCGAGCGGGGGTCAATTCGCCGCCCGGGGCCATCGGGGATCTTGGACAGCTTGTCGAAATTGGCGACGCGCAGCAGCTCGTCGATCGCCGCGTCGCCGTTGACCCGTTTCACCGAGTGGCTACCCGCCGCGTACTCGCGCGGCTGCGGCAACATACCCAACGCCGGGCTGTCCAGGTCGTCGGTGCCCGCCAGGTCCACCAAGAAGCGCTTCTCGCCCCTCCGGTAGCGCTGGTAGGAGCGCTGGAACTCCCGATGGGTGGAATCATCGAAGCGCCCGGCGACGCGAATGGTCACGGTCGTGCCGTCGTCGGCGATGCTGCTGCTCACTGGCATGCGGTCTACTCCCCCCCTCCCGATGCGTCGGACACGTTCCGCAGGCGATTGGCAGCGCGGAAACGTAGGACAGCTATCGGCTGGGGCGGCGCAGAACTTGAAATCAGCCCCCGCCAGTGCCGCGTACAAGCCGACACCTTGTTCCAGTATGCTTGGGGGCCTTCGAAGCAAGACCGCGAGGTGGGCCACGGCCCGCGAAGACCATGCTCGGTGAAGCCCTGATCGCCGCCGACAAGCTCGACCCGTCGCAACTCGACCGCGCGCTGCGCCTGCAGCAGGAGTCGGACGAGCGGCTCGCCGTGCTGCTGGTGCAGCTCGGCTTCGTGTCCGAGCGCGACGTGGCCACCACCTTCGCCCGGACCCTAGGCCTGCCCTCGGCCACGCCCGAGAGCTATCGGGAGATTCCGCCCTGCGCGGACCGGCTGACGCCGCAGTTTCTGAAACGCCACCAGGTGCTGCCCATCGCCGAGACCGAAGCCGAGATCGAGGCGGTGGTGGCCGACCCGACCGACGAGTACACCCTCAACGCCCTCGAGCTGGCGCTCGGCAAGCCGGTGCGCCCCGTGGTAGCCACGGCATCCGAGATCCAGGCGGCGCTCAAGGCCTTCCTCGGGCGCGAGGCCGAGACCTTGGCCGAGGCCGGCGGGGGCTCGGACGCCAGCGACGCCGAGCTCGACGACATCGAGCACCTGCGCGACATGGCGAGCGAGGCGCCGGTCATCCGCATGGTCAACAACCTGATCGCCCGGGCGCTCGACATGCGCGCCTCGGACATCCACATCGAGCCCTTCGAAGGACGCCTGACCGTGCGCTTCCGCGTCGACGGCGTGCTGCGCGAGATGGAGGCGCCGCCGAGCGCCTCGGCCGCCGCCGTGATCTCGCGCATCAAGGTCATGTCCAATCTGAACATCGCCGAGCGGCGGCTGCCGCAGGACGGCCGGATCAAGTTGCGCGTCGAGGGCCGCGAGGTCGACATGCGCATCTCCACCGTCCCCACCATGCACGGCGAAAGCCTGGTGGTGCGCCTGCTCGACCAGGGCGGGGTGCCGCTGGACTTCGCCCAGCTCGGCTTCGAGGGCCGGCTGCTGCGTCAGTTCGAAGCCCTGCTGGCGCGCCCCCAGGGCATCATCCTGGTCACCGGACCGACCGGCAGCGGCAAGACCACCACGCTGTACGCGGCGCTCGAACGGCTCAACACCCCGGAAAAGAAGATCCTCACCGTCGAGGACCCGGTCGAGTACCAGCTCGAGGGCGTGAACCAGATCCAGGTGAGGCCCAACATCGACCTGACCTTCGCGAATGCGCTGCGCTCGATCCTGCGCCAGGACCCGGACATCATCATGATCGGTGAGATGCGCGATGCGGAGACCGCGAGCATCGCCGTGCAGTCGGCGCTGACCGGCCACAAGGTGCTCTCGACCCTGCACACCAACGACGCGCCGAGCAGCATCACCCGCCTGCTCGACATGCACGTGCAGGACTACCTGCTGACCTCCACCCTCGACGGCATCCTGGCTCAGCGCCTGGTGCGACGGCTGTGCGCCCACTGCCGCCAGCCTTACCGGCCCGAACCGGAGTGGGCAGAGGAAATCGGGCTCGCGCGCCTGGCCGGCGGCGCGACCATCACGCTCTACAAACCGGTCGGCTGCGAACACTGCGAGCGAACCGGCTATTGGGGCCGCACCACCATCCTCGAGTTGCTGGTGATGACCGAGGCCATCCGCCGGGTGATCCTCGAACAGCGCGACGCCGACGCCATCCGCCGCGCCGCACTCGCCGCGGGCATGGTGCCGATGCGCGACGACGGGCTGAACAAGGCCCTGGCGGGCCAGACCACGGTCGAGGAAGTGGAACGGGTGACCCAGGCGTCCGACCATGCCGTGGTTTGACTACAAGGCCGCGCGCGACGACGGCGAGGTGGTGGAGGGCCGGGTCGAAGCCCCCGACCGCCACGCGCTGGCCCGCCGCCTGCAGGCCGAGGGCCAGGTACCGCTGCGGATCGTCGAGCAGGCCGGCCCGGCCACCGTCGCCCGGCCCCGCATGTTCAACCTCGGGGGGCAGCGCCTGCGCGGCGCCGACGTCGACTACTTCACCCTCGAACTGGCGACCCTGCTGCGCGCCGGCCTGCCGCTGGACCAGGCGCTGGACACCATCGCCCGGCTGGCCGACAAGCCGGCCCTGCAGGAGCTGGCCGAGAACATCGCCGGCGAGATCCGGCGCGGCGCGGCGCTGTCGCAGGCGATGGAGCAGCAGGCCGGCGCCTTCGACCGTTTCTACCTCAACATGGTGCGCGCCGGCGAGGCGACCGGGGCGCTGGACTTCGCGCTCGAACGCCTCGCGGAGTTCAAGACCCGCTCGCGCGAGCTGCGC